>JABDQX010000462.1 GCA_013042035.1 Gammaproteobacteria bacterium | reverse complement strand
GTTCTCCCCCACCACAATGGGGTAACCCACAAGCGCGGCGCCCACCGCAAACGACTCCCAATATTTCGCCGCGATGAAGGTGGAACCCAATGCGCCCGTCATGAGCGGCACACGCGCCTTGGTTCTTATTTTTCTCCCAAAAGAAGTTTCAATACTCACATTGGGGAAAACACAATCGTCCTCGCTACGGGAAAGACCTTGAGGCATTCCTTTGGAGCCGTAACAAAATCCATTGATCCGGAGCGCATTGTAATTCACTCCCACATGCGTAGTGTTACCGCTACCGGAAGTGGTTTTCCCGAAATCCTTGGGATAAAGCAATTTTCTGCCAGCCATGCACGAAAGCCAAGTTTCACACTTACCTTTACATTCCGATTCGCACAGTGAGCAAAGCCCGGATTCACAGACATTACCTCGGTTAGTCGTTCCGATTGCATCGTTGATTTTTGGCCATTGAATCATAAGGTACTCCCCCTTGTTATTATTATAAGAAGCCGTTTTGTTAAAACAAAAAACTTATCCAATCAAAGACCTTTTCATGAATAGGGTGAACGGCGCTCCCTTTCCTTGATTTTTCACCCGTGCAACCAATAGCCAGATTAGTCCTCTGGTTCGGGTATCTTACTTTCTGCCAACCTAATCAGGATAGCTGGCTAATTATCCAAGGCACCTCTCATCCCCTCATCCGCCTCATCGTCCACAGCAAATCTGGCAAGTTGCGTATACCGGCGATACCGTAACGAAATGTTGCGCTGCGCCTCACGCAAGTAACGTTCAGCATCATCGGGGTGCGTGTGTGACAGCATATTAAAGCGTGTCTCGGTGGCGGCAAAATCACGATAGGGAACAGCAGGTTCACGGGAATCCATGTGCAGTGGATTTTCGCCTTTTTCGGCACGGCGCGGATCATAGCGAAACAACGGCCAATGGCCACTGTTTACAGCAAGATCCTGCTGGCGCAGATTGTTGGACATGTCGACACCGTGAGCAATACAGGGGCAATAGGCAATTATCAGAGATGGACCATCATAGGATTCAGCTTCCAGAAATGTGCGAAGGGTTTGCACGTCCTTGGCGCCAAACGCAACCTGAGCCACATAAACATTGCCGTATGCCATGGCCATCAGACTGAGGTCCTTTTTCTTCATCGGCTTGCCACTTGCCGCAAACTTGGCGACAGCGCCGATGGGCGTGGCCTTGGAGGTCTGACCCCCGGTATTGGAGTAGACTTCGGTATCCAAAATTAGAATATTGACGTTGCGGCCCGACGCCAATACGTGGTCCAAACCACCAAAACCAATGTCATAGGCCCACCCATCACCACCTATCAACCACACGCTTTTCTTGACAAGATTATCGGCAATGGAAGCAAGGATTCGCGCCTTGGGGTTATCGCTCTTTCCAAGTATCTCTTCAAGGCGCTGTTTGAGCATAACTACCCGATGGCGTTGCTCGAAGATTTCCGGTTCGCCCTGCTGCCGAGCCATCGTGATCCCATTGGCAAGTTCTTCTCCGACATCACTGCGTAATTCCGTGATCAGCTCTCGTGCATATTCTGTTTGTTTATCGATAGCAACGCGGATACCAAGACCGAATTCGGCATTATCCTCAAAAAGGGAGTTAGCCCATGCGGGTCCTCGTCCATCCGGATTGGTGGTAAAAGGAGTCGTTGGTAAATTACCGCCAAAGATGGACGAACAGCCGGTGGCATTGGCAATAATCATACGATCCCCAAAAAGTTGGGTGGCAAGCTTTACATAGGGCGTCTCTCCACAACCAACGCAGGCACCAGAGAATTCGAACAATGGTTGCAAAAGCATGGCACCCTTGATCGTGCCTTCTTTAAGCTTTGTACGATCGTATTCTGGAAGATCCGCAAAAAAATCCCAATTGGCGCATTCTTCATCATGGTAAGACAAGTCGTCCGTCATATTGAGCGCTTTGCGTCCGGGATTTTTCTTATCGCGAATCGGACAAACCTCTACACAGAGCCCACAACCGGTGCAATCATCAGGGGACACTTGATAGCTGATATGCCAACCAGGTTCGAAGTCCTTCCCCTTTATTTGCGTGTGCTGAAAGTGTCCAGGTGCATTTTCCGTCAACTCGACTTGAAACAGTTTACTGCGAATCGCGGCGTGTGGACAAACTAATGGACATTTACCACAATGGGTACAAAGATCCGGCTCCCACTTCGGCAGCGCCAAGGCAAGATTGCGCTTTTCCCACATAGCAGTCCCCACTGGCCAAGTGCCGTCTATTGGCAATTGACTAACAGGAAGTGCATTACCTCGACCGGCTATGATGGCACCGGTTACCTCACGTACAAACAAAGGTGCATTCAAAGAAACCGGTGGCGGCACCTCAACAGTACTGGTCACTTTGTCCGGCACCTCGACCTTATGCAGACCCTCTAACGTTGAATCAAGTGCTGCAAAATTTCTCTCAAGCAGGCGCTGACTTTTGCGTCCGTAGGTTTTGGTCACCGCTGTCTTGATTTTTTCCAGGGCCTGCTGACGATCGAGAATGCCGGAAATCGCAAAAAAGCAAAGCTGCATAATGGTATTGATGCGTCGACCCATACCAGTTTTCGCAGCAATTCCATAAGCGTCGATGACATAGAAATCAAGGTGCTTAGCGATGAGTTGTTGCTGCATATCACGTGGCAGATTCTCCCAAATCGTTTCCGGTGAACCAGAGGAATTCAGCAAAAACACACCACCTTCCGCTGCCATATCCAACATATCATAACGCGCGAGAAATACCGGCTGATGACAAGCGACAAAATTGGCCTCTTGCCGCCCAATTAGGTAAGTGGAGTTGATAGGTCGAGGGCCAAAACGAAGATGAGATATGGTAACAGCACCGGCCTTTTTGGAATCGTATTCAAAGTAACCCTGAGCAAAGTTGTTCGTTTTTTCATCAATGATCTTGATAGAATTCTTATTGGCACTGACCGTGCCATCAGAACCGAGACCAAAAAACACGCAATTAGTCACACCTTCGACAGCATCGGTTCGAAAAGCGGGATCCCAATCAAGGCTACTTTGTGTAACATCATCAATAATGCCGATAGTAAAAGAATTCTTTGGATCTTCCTTAGCAAGTTCTTGAAGAATACCCAACACCATACCCGGTGTGAATTCCTTGGAGGCAATGCCATAACGTCCTCCCACGATACGAGGTAAGTATGACCGGATACCTGTGCTGTACGCCGTAGCAAAAGCGCCTAAGACATCTTTATACAAAGGTTCTCCGTCAGCACCCGGCTCTTTCGTCCGATCGAGAACCCCAATTTTTTTCACACTCTTCGGCACCGAGGCCAATAGACTTTTCGCATCGAAGGGGCGATACAGCCGAACCTTAACGAGACCAACTCTCTCATTCCGATCCACTAAGTGTTGTACGGCCTCCTCTGCGGCCCCAATGCCGGAACCCATCAAGATAATTACCCGTTCAGCCTCCGGGTGTCCTGCATACTCGAACAGACGGTAACTACGCCCGGTCAATGAGGAAAATCGATCCATTTTCTCCTGAACAATGCCCGGCATACGCTGGTAAAAATGATTCGAAGCCTCTCGAGACTGGAAAAAAACATCAGAATTTTGTGTGGTACCGCGAATCACCGGTCGATCGGGCGAAAGTGCATGGTTGCGGTGCTCGATAACAAAGGCATCATCAATAAGAGCGCGAACTGTATCCTCATCCAACCTATAAACCTTGTTAACCTCATGAGAGGTTCGGAAACCATCAAAGAAATGGAGGATCGGTATCCGTCCTTCCAAGGTGGCCGCTTGAGCGATCAACGAGAAATCCATGACTTCCTGTACCGAAGAGGCGCAGAGCATCGCATAACCAGTAGCTCGACAGGCCATTACATCACTGTGATCACCAAAAATCGATAACCCGTGGGATGCTATAGTACGTGCCGAGACGTGTAGCACCGTAGGTGTAAGCTCACCAGCAATCTTATATAGATTCGGAATCATCAATAATAATCCCTGGGAAGCTGTAAACGATGTAGTCAGCGAACCTGCCTGAAGTGCGCCGTGGAGTGTACCCGCCGCACCGGCCTCGCTTTGCATCTCAATAACCTGTGGAACTGTTCCCCAAAGGTTCCGTTTACCTGATGTAGACCAATCATCAGCCCACTCTCCCATGGACGAGGAAGGGGTAATCGGGTAAATCGCTATGACTTCATTCGTAAGATAAGCAATATAGGCGGCGGCTTCATTGCCGTCGATCGTTACCATGGTAGATTTAGACATAAATAATTTTGCTCCGCAAAATTATATAGCCCTGATTTACAGGGCAAAGGGTTATCAGAAGGAATATAGCGCATCCGCAGAAAAAACACAGAGACGCTTGCTAACACACGAATATGCCATGCCGTAATGTTAGCGCGTAAACGGGAAATAATCCGGGTTGGGAAGGGCTGGCGGTTAAAAGGTAAACGTTTGCCAACAGAACTCAAATGAGATTGATTAGCGAAGCTGTCTTATGCTGCCTCGCAGTACAAGACTGGACAATTCTGTTTCCGCAATACACTTGAAGTCAGAGCCAGGAATCACACACACACGCAACCAGTCTCCTAATCTTGCCTGGGAAATTTCTTCAGAACCCAAGCAGCGGACAATTTGCGCTGATGTGCTTGATATAGCCCGTCAGATTCCATGATAATCAGAATTAACATCGTCATCATGGTAGGTAAAAGACCGATACCACCGATAAGGGCGTAGACTGCTTCCTTCATCATGCCAAGATAAGCATATCCTAGCCAACCCAAAAGCGATACGGCGCCCAAAAGGGAGAGCATACCGATAAAAGCTTTAGCACGGCGAGCAGAAACCTGCCAATGGCAAAGCGCAAACCACGGATCTACTTTCAGGGAGCGCTTAGCGCGCCATAGCGTATAGAGCAAACAGGAAACAGAGATAACGGGTACCAGATACAGCGGATAGGGAAAACCCCCAAACATCCCAAGCGAGGCAATGAAAATTAAGATATGGTTGCCAATCAGATTAAACAAAAATATTTCATGAGGGATTGCAGCCTTTTTGACATCTTCCCTGCTAACATCAAACTGCATAGCTATGCTATAAAATCACGCGCCAGCAGACGACGCTGCGGCCTTCTCTTCTTCTCCGAGGACAGCATCACTGCCAACAGAAAATACCACATCATCGGCAAGACTATCCGGCAGAAAACGAAGGACTTTTATAGCAATGCTAACCAAAAGCAAGGCGATGGCTATTCCGCTTACTCCCAAAATAACCTCTGGCAAGCTTGGAGCATAGGAAGCCACTTGACCATCGAAAAAGCTACTTTCGATAATTTCCTTCCCTGGGAAAATCACTAACGGGTATGCCTGTCCCCCAACGATAATCACAAATATATGGGCAATCCCGCCAAGAATCACCAGCACTGAACCAACAGCAATCCCCAACCGGGATTTTTCCGTAGATGGCAAATGAAAGATGAGGAACGGTACTATGGACCCAAGCATCACCACTCCGATCCAAAATGCCTGGGTGTATATCCCACCACTCACCAAAATAAACTGTTCCACCCCGCGATGCTCAGCGGCATACAGATTAGTGAGATGGTACGCTAACACAAAGTATAGAACCCCTGCTATAAACACACCAAGCAAATTTTTCAACCGCAGCAAAATCGCATCGCCAAGCGTTCTGCCTGACATGTGGTAGGTCCACATCAACAGCAGAATAAAAAACGCCAGACCATAAGAAAATGACATCACTACAAACATCGGGCCCATAACTGCAGCATCAAAGGCTTGCCGCGCTACCAAGAACCCAAATATAGAACCGGTACCTGTAGTCAGTGCCAAACGCCAAACGAACGCAAACATTCCTACCGGCTTGCTATACCGGTTCATACGCCGCTCCATCATCATCCACAGGTATGCGGCAACGATAACAACAAAGCCCGTATATAGAAAAATATTCCACGTGAAGATCGACTTAAAATTGTAACTAGTCATCGCTACTACCAGTCGATCAGGGCGCCCCAAATCAAGAACGAGCACCGCAAGTCCACCGATTAACAGCGCGATAGCCAAAAGTCCCGAAAAACGCGAGAGCGGCTTATACATTACACGGTTAAAGACAGACGCAATCGAAGCAACATTCAATGCTCCCGATGCAGCAACAATAAGGAATACGGCAAAAACATGAGGAGTTCCCCACACGATCTGATTCGACATCCCTGTTACCCAGTGACCATGATGCTCCATATAATAGCTTGCGCCCAAGCCAGCTGCGGCTCCCGCGCCTAGGATAGCTAACAAAACCCAGTAGCCTATGCTACGGCCTTCTATTTCAACATAATCAACAATTTTCATCATGTGGCCCTACGGACTACAAGGTCGGTACAAAGACAAAATCTTTGTCTGCTTATAGGGAATAAAACGCATATTTAGGCGATTATAACTAGATATTTCGATATCGCACACCCGGATTCAACCCCATATCTCCTCGAAGCTCCGTACTGGAATACTTATCGAGGTCTTTGGAGAGCTGGCTATTAGGATCATTCAGATCACCGAACACCATGGCACCATGCCCTTGGGCGGCACAAGCCTCAACACAAGCAGGCGTTCGATCAGAATTCTCGTCAACACGATGTACGCAGAACGTGCAAGCCTCAACAGTTCCTTTCCCACGAGGCGCATGCGACTTTTGATTATTTGCCGACTCATGGGCAAATGATCGCGCCTTGTAAGGACAAGCCATCATGCAATAACGACATCCAATACAGATATGCCGGTCTACAAGCACGATCCCATCCGTACGCCGAAACGAAGCACCTGTGGGGCAAACATCAACACAAGGCGGATCCTGACAATGCTGGCACATAACCGGTAGCGATGTTATCCGTCTGGTTCGAGTATCACGAACCGTAACCTTCCTAACCCACTGAACATCCGTCTGCGGCCTGCTATAACTGGCAAGACCATTTTCTTTCCCACATGCCGAGACGCATGCATCACAACCTCGAACACATCGGCTTGAGTCTATCAACATCCCCCAGCGCCGAGCGTCGGTCACCGGTTCTTTGTCCACAGAGCGCGCTTCCGCAAACCCCACCAAAGCAACGCCAGGAGCAACTGTAACAGCCGCTATTGCACTCACGCTACTTAAAAAGCCGCGCCGGTCAACATTATTGCTTGACACAGTTAACTTACTTTGTTTAACACTTGTCAGGTTATCACTCATCAAACTACTCATTAAGAGGATATATCACTTAGAGATATAACCCCCAGCCATGATACGACACAAAATCCGCTTGTTTCCTAGTCATTTCCTGGGTTCCGAGGTAGCTACATGACATTGAAAACAATCAATGCTCACAGCAACATATTGGTGACATTCCTGACAGAACTGCCCTGAAGCGTTCACCGGAATCTCCTGCCCCTGCTCATCTTCCTGCGCATGACACTCTATACATCCCTTTAAGCTATAAGGCCCATTGCGAATCCCTTGACGCATAGTTTCGTCACGCTGCTTAAGCAGAAAATCCATATGCTCTCTACGCATAACCGGTGTTGCCTCAACACACGCATCACCCTTCCACTTGGATACGGCACCACCAGAGAGCAGTGCATTTTCCTGCCCCGCAAAGACAAACCCACTCACTGCCGTACTCACGACAGCTAACACGAAAAAAAGCCAAAACTTACGCATGGCAAACACTCGAATCACTCACCAAGCCCCATATCAATATACCCTGTAGGACAAACATCGGCACAAATGTGACATCCTACACACCGATTGTAATCCGTATCCACATAGCGCCCTATGGCACTTTTGTCTTTTTTGACACGAAATACGGCATCCTGCGGGCAAAAGATAACGCAATTGTCACACTCAAAACACATACCGCAACTCATGCAGCGCTTAGCCTCTGCGATCGTTTCTTCCTCGCCCAACCCTATTAACCGCTCTTTAAAGTGCCCAAGTACCGCTTCTGCTGTAGGGACTTCTTCACTACGAACATAGCGCGGTACATACCCAAAATGCCCTAGAAATAACTCCTCGGCATGCACAATTTCATGGGCAGAACGGTCTTCGAAATTATGAATCGCCCAGTCGGCCTCGCATGTTCCCCAGTCCTGTACTGATTTATATTCTTCCGGCTCAAGCCCTCTTTCGCGCAACTTATTCAATAAATTGAAATGGTGTACATCAACTTTCGGACGCTTACCGAATTCATCGCCTTTAAGATAATTATCAATACTCTGAGCAGCTATGGATGCTTGACCAATAGCTGTTGTTAAAAGGTGAGGACGTACAATGTCGCCAGCTACAAAATGCCCTGCCCGATCCGATGCTCGGTAGTGATTATCCGCATTGATAAAACCACGACCATTATTAAGCACTTCAAGACCACTCAGTTCACCACCCTGACCGATAGCCGATACAACCAGATCGCACTCTAGTTCAAACCCAGTGCCTTCAACGGGTGTAGGAATACCTTTAGCGTCAATAGTACACTTAGCCATCTTCAACGCACGAGCTCTACCAGCATCATTCAATAACACTTCTACCGGCATAACCCCATCCAGAATCGTAACACCTTCAGTCAGCGCATCTTGAACTTCATGCTCAGCTGCAGTCATCTCCTCCTTCTTGAACAAGGAGGTCAATGTAACTTCGGCACCTTCCGCTTTCGCAGCAGTAGCCGCATCATGGGCCACAAAACCATGCACAAAATCCTCTGCTCGTTCGTTGGGATGGAAAGTCTGAATGTGCCCCATACGACGTGCCACGGAAACCACATCAATGGACGTATCACCCCCACCAACACACACAACGCGCTTCGCAGCAGCCTGCATACGTCCCGAGTTGAAAGCGTCTAGAAATTGAACGCCGGTAATACAATTCGGCGCATCGGATCCAGCAACTGGCAACGGACGACCATTTTGGCAACCAATAGTCCACAAGATAGCATCAAACTGATTTTCAAGCTCTTCAATGGTAATGTCCTTACCCACTTTTATTTCTGTACGGACCTCAATACTACCCATATCAATGATCCGTTGGATTTCCTTACCGAGATTATCACGCGGCACACGATACCCTGGAATACCGTAACGCATCATGCCACCCAACTCTGCATGATCATCAAAGATGGTACTTCCATGGCCTTTGCGCCGCAATTGATACGCAGCCGTCATCCCTGCGGGCCCACCACCAATAATAGCGATTTTTTTACCGCTTACCTGTTCCGGACATTCAAAGCGGAAACCCTGCTCGTTTGCATAATCACCAAGATACTGCTCAATAGCATTAATATGTACAAAATCTTCCACTTCGTTGCGGTTACAGCCATCTTGACATGGCGCGGGACAAACACGCCCCATCTGTGCTGGAAACGGATTGGCATTCGTGGAACGACGAAACGCATATTCCTGCCAACTCATACCCTCAGGTGGTTTTTCTATCCCCCGCACGATCTGCAACCATCCACGGATATCCTCACCTGCAGGACAACTCCCCTGGCAAGGCGGGGTACGATGAACATACGTGGGACATTTATGGGAAGTATCGGCTACAAAAATGCTAGCCTCCCAATTGGACCATGTACTCTCTCCCTCTTTGAACTTCCGAAAAGTATGGTTTTCTGCCCTGTACGTTTTGCTCCACGGAGTCGCCATGATGGAATCTCCTAACCTAAAATCAATAATCTATTTAATTCAACAAGAAATTTTGCTAAGGGAAACGAATTCGCTCTAGTCCTTCGCTCCTAACACAATAGCTTCGCTTACCAGCTGATGAACACTGACAACCTGATCCATGGTAAACCCATAGTAGGGAAGGACTTTCGAAAATTGACTCTTACAAATTGCACAAATAGCCGCAAGATGGGTTACCTGATGTCTCTCAGTAACGTCTTTTAAGGCTTGCATCCTTGGCATTGCCCCTTTTACGCGCAACTCCATGAGATCATCCGTTAAAAGACCACCGCCACCGCCACAACAAAAAGTGCTATCGTGTATAGTGTCCGAAGCCATATCAAAAAAATGACTACAACATGCCTTTATCACTTCCCTAGGTAGGATGAACTGCCCCCCCGGCATATCACCCATGCGCGATGCTCTGGCCACATTGCAGGAATCATGGAACGTAACCCGCTTATCATCATTAGCAGATTTATCAAGGGTTAACGCACCTCGCTTGATAAGATCATGGGTTACTTCAATGATGTGCTGAGGAACCGGGTACTTGGAATCAAGAAAATCAAAGGGACCGGCTAAAGTATTCAAAAAACTATATGCGACACGCCATGCGTGACCACACTCACCGAACACTATACGCTTAACCCCAAGGTCAAGAGCAGCCTTCCGAATCCTCAGAGCTATCTTTCGCATGTTCTCGTAGCTACCAACGAACATACCGAAATTCGCGGCTTCCGAAGCATAAGAACTTACCGTCCAGCTAATACCTGCTTGATGAAAAACCTTCCCATACCCTATCAAGCCATCCACATGGGGTTCAGCAAAAAAATCAGCTGAAGGCGTAACTAACAAAACATCCGCGCCTTCCACGTCCACAGGATAACGCACAGCTACCCCGGTCTCGTCCTTCACATCTTCTTCCAACCCCTCCATGGTATCGACCAACGCCGGTTCGGGAAGCCCTAAATTATTACCTATTTTAAAAACCTTAGCGATAATTTCATTGCTATACTTTTGCCCTTTCCCAACCGAGGCCATAATCTCTCGCGCAGCCATTGAGATTTCAGCCGTATCAATTCCATACGGGCAAAAAACCGAACAACGTCGACATTGCGAACACTGATGATAGTAGCTCCACCATTGATCCAAAACGCCCTCATCAAGTTTAACAGCACCAACAAGCTTGGGAAAAAGCTTCCCCCCTAAGGTGAAGTAACGACGATAGACGCTACGGAACAGATCCTGTCTTGCAACAGGCATATTATTCGGATCAGATGTCCCTAGGAAATAATGACACTTATCGGTACAAGCACCACACTTAACGCAGGAATCCAGGAAAACGCGGAGAGAGCGATACTTCCCTAGCAACTCACCCATCTTCTCGATAGCAACATCCTGCCAGTTATCCACCAACTCACCTGGAAAACCCAATGGTTCTTGGTGTTGAGGCGCAGCAACAAACGGTCCACTATGAACCATGGAATCTTTTTTAAGGGAGGCAGGCATCTCCAGATATTCCTTGAGTGCCGGCGTTTCGAATTTAGCCATTTGATGATATCCCCCTCAAACGATATTCACTTTCAGACACCGGACTTACCTACCGATTCACTATCAAGCGCCCATTGCGCAACATGCCTACTTTCATGGGATCTCAGACCACGCTCCGCACGAGGATTGTCTATTTGATTTCGAGTGGGACAGAAAAATAATCCCGGGGCATGCATAAGCTTGCTGAAAGGGAATATAAGCATCAACACTGCCACGAGGAAAAGATGAATCAAAAGCGCAACATTCGGGGCTTCCCCTGCACCAGTACCTGGAAGCGAAACCCATTGAAAACTCATAATACCTAAAATAAACGTTTTAAATGCGACAATATCGGTATGCACAACATACTTCATCGCCAGCCCGCTCACGACAATAGCTAACAGAAGCACAAGCATAAAATGATCTGAAATTACGGATACATAACGTACGCGCGCTACGGAAAATCTCCGCACCCACAGGCCAATAAGACCTACCGACATCACAAAACCAGCATAAATACCAAAGGGTTGAATTAGTTCAATTGGAGCCCAAACCGGATCCGTGAAATATCGTAGATGCCGAAGCACGATCACAAACAACGCTAAATGAAACATCCATCCAAACAACCATATCCATTTGGCACTACGAAAAAGACTCCTAAAAAACACAACCTCCCAAAACAATCGAAAAACAACCCCTCTCTGATTAAGCGGTGCCGGAGTTGTAGGGATTTTCAACGGTGCTGGGGTCGTCGCATACTTGAAAATCCTATAAAACAACCCGATTACAAAAACCAAGGCTGCTCCATAGAACAAAAGGATGTATGCAATCGTTAGAGCCGACATCTTCCCGGTTCTCCCCTTACACCTTACCACCAAACAAAAAATACCCTGCAGACCGAAGCATAATAACGCTCCGGCCTACAATTCCCTATATCGGCCATATCACCGATTTAATTACACGCAACCTGTAGGTTTAGGCAAACCAGCGTACTTACAAGCTTGCTTTGCAGGACCATAGGGAAACAACTCATAGAGATACTTACTATTCCCTTTGTCTTTACCGAATTTTTTCCCTATAGCTTTCGTAAGAACCCGAACCGCCGGCGCAATCTGATACTCATCGTAGTACTCACGCAAGAAATTAATCACTTCCCAGTGACTCTCAGAAAGATCCGCATTATCTGCTACAGCCATGGCCTCACCTATTTCCTTGGTCCACTCATTCAGATTTGCAAGATAACCTTCCTCATCCGTTTCATACATTTTACCGTTTACTTCGATAGCCATTTATGCCTTACCCCTTTAACTAATAAAGATACCACTACAAACAACGTTAAACCCAGGAATGCACGTTATCATAGGCGGTAGCCAGATCGACAAACCCCCCATAATTAACAACATCAATACCGTCGATAACCTTCGCTACCTCCATGCCCCGGGCCTTGATGTCGGGTTCCAAAGCATATACCTTACACTTTTTGAGTGCAGCCCTAACTTTGTCCGCAACAGCCGTATCCTTTAACGCGGCGTAGACAGCGTCTTCAATGAGTAGGATAGCAGCACCCTCTTTTGCATATACGAGACAACTATCCAGTGAAGTTTTCTCAAACGGAGACTTATTCACCACATGCAGCATACCCATATCCAGCTCTCCTAAAATGATAAGACGACGTCCTGCTCTTCCATCAAGTCAGCCACCTCGTCACGACTAATAACGCGTATCGACGGTTTCTCCGCGTAGTCATCATCTTCATCTTCGTAGGTCAACGCCATCAGATCATCCGTCGTCAGATTCCGCTTTTCGAGGGACTCTTGATCTACATAGATCTTGTTGACATCATAATCGCCGAGGGCATTGTAGGTTGGCGAAAAGTTTTTCATCTCAACGCCGCTAGTGTCCTGGCCTTTCTTCAGCTGATATACCCCATCATCAACGAACAGCAGACTTACATCCTGCTCGAAAGCCGCGCCAATGAGGACCACTTCTAAAGATTCCAGAGCGTAGATACTCCCATAAGGTGCCCGGCGATTCACGTACAAAAATTTCTTTACTACGCCACCTTCCATTATTTTACCCCCTCAATAGGTGCTTAGAATACAGCCGCATAAGGACAAAGGGTCCGATATTCCCAAGCACGTCTAATTGGGATATCGCATTATTCGCTGCAAACTTCCGTAGCTACTTATCGAACCCTTTTAGCTCATTTCAGCTTTTAACTTCTCCAGACGGAACACCCTAATCGCCAAATACAATTAATCGATCCGACTGAATGCCTGCCTCAATAAGCTGCCCTAACCCGGAAATCCGAAAGCCAGGCGCAAGGTTACTGGCGTCTTTCCCTTGGCGCTTCATTTCTTCTTCATCAACGATACCGCGCCGCTGGGCAGCTGCAATGCAAATCACCAAATCCAAATTGTATTTATCACTTAGCTCTGCCCATCTGACCGTAATATTCCGATCATCTTGAGGAGGCGTAGCCAATCTTGTCCCGTTATTGACACCATCGTGATAGAAAAAGACTCGAAAAACCTCGTGCCCTTTTTCCAGCGCCGCCTTGGTAAACTGATAGGCACTATCTGAAGCTTGATGTTGATAGGGCCCTTCGTTGACTAGGATTCCAAACTTCATACCTGGTTTCTCCCATAGCCGTCCACCCGACAATCCAACTCAACTGCCGAGAATTTTTCGACAATTAGAAACGAATGTAAGTCGATGCATTCAGGCTCTTCCGCGAGCCACGCCAATTGTCAATATGGAACTTCGTGAATGGCAATTCCGTCAACTCAAAAAATCTAGGCCAACCAATACGATCGATCCAATCATTGATACGTTCCCAATCACGCGCATCCTCTTTGTAGACTTCAAGTATCTTTTTCACAATAGCCGTAGCCTCTGGCCAACGCGGCGGATTATTGGGGATACCGGACGCTACAAGCTTTTGGAAAGATGGATTACTTCGTGCATTGGAGTGATTTCCCCCAACCCAAATGGATAGCTTGGAATGCTCAGGATCATTAATCTGCATCGGTGGACATGGTGGATAACAAGCACCACAACAGATGCACTTTTTCTCATCCACCTCAAGGGAAGGCTTTCCATTAATCATTGCAGGGCGAATCGCCGCCACCGGGCAACGAGCAACCACTGATGGCCTTTCACAGACATTGGCTACCAGATTATGGTTGATCTTCGGCGGCTTCGTGTGCTGAACGTTGATTGCAATATCACCCTGCCCGCCACAGTTAATCTGGCAGCAAGAAGTAGTGATATGGACACGATTGGGCATTTCCCACGATTTAAACTCACCAATGAGCTCATCCATCATGGATTTAACCACACCGGAGGCATCCGTACCGGGGATATCGCAATGTAACCAGCCCTGAGTATGCGAAAGCATGGCGACGGAATTGCGAGTTCCACCAACGACAAAACCTTCCTTCTCCAGCGCCTCGACCAAAGGCCCAACTTTGGCCTCATCGTTTACCATATACTCAATATTGCTGCGAGTTGTGAATCGTACATATCCATCGCCGTACTGATCCCCAATATCGCAGAGCTTTCGCAGCGTAAATAGATCCAGAATGCGTTGCGTACCGGCTTTTACGGTACAAACCGCATCCCCACTTTTCGCAACATGCTTCAAAACGCCGGGCTGGATATCCTCGTGATACTTCCACTGACCGAAGTTTTTCAGCATCGTAGGATGCATATATTGGAACCCGTCTGGGCAACCGCTCTCAATAGGCGGGCGATGTTCCATTGGCCACCTCCCAATCAAACACTCAAATCGTTAAACTTTGAATCTTGCTATAAGCCTAGAAGCGCTGTGCGGGGAAAATATATTTCACGCCAGAAAGCGATAAAAACCGCTTGAAACCTTCAATATATAATCGACGCAACCAACAACCTCCAAAGCGTCAAACAAAACGCCATGCTCTGCATGCTCCGGCCTTGGACCGAAGCTGTGCTGTTTACCATGCTAACCAGCTATTAGCAGGCATAGGGACCAGAAAACCTAAACTTTATCCCGCCGCTTGCTTACGGGCAAACCACTTCTCTGCTTCTTCATCCCAAGAATCCATCCGAACATAAGAACACGTTCGCGGGTGATCCAACATATTCGGATCCACCTCAATTCCGACACCTTCCAGGAAATTAACGAGACCAATACGCTCGATCATCTCTCCTGTACGTTCGTGCTCCAAAGCATTCTCGGCAAAGAAATCAATCATATTCTCTGCAAGCTCGACCAACCCTTCGTAATCTTCCTCGGTATCAAGCTTCATAAATGGCACCACGACTGTACCAAACAAATCCCCAATCTTCAGCGTTCTTTTACCACCGACAAGAAGAGTAATCCCTTTGTCATCGCCCGGAGACAATGCCTTCGGCATAACATTCAGGCAATGCATACAACGCACACAATTGCGATTATCGACATCAAGCGTATCATCATCATTCAATGATAATGCCTTGGTGGGACAACGAGTAATCACATTATCGATAATGTATTTGCGCCCTTTCTTGGCAACTGCTGCCTTGACCTCTTCCTGCTCAACTTTCATGTCATCGCGCCAAGTGCCAATCACGGCAAAATCCGCCCGCTCAATGGAATTGACGCAATCGTTGGGGCAACCGGAGACTTTAAACTTGAATTTATATGGCAGGGCGGGCCGATGGACATCATCGGTAAAATTATTCATGAGCAGACGATGAATCTTATGTTCGTTGCAGCATGATTGCTCACAACGAGCAGAACCGACACAAGACATTCCCGTGCGCACACAGGGACCGGCTCCACCAAGATCCCAACCATACTCATTGACCTCATCGAAAAAGCCTTGTGTAGACTCACTATCAGCGCCAATGAACATTATATTACCGGTCTGACCATGGAAAGTAACCAACCCGGAACCATATTTTTCCCAGTCATCTGCAAACCGACGCAGAATATCGGTCGAGTAGAAATTACCAGCTGGCGGCTGGATTCTCAGGGTATGAAACTCTCTGGACTTGGGAAACTTATCTCCTACTTCGGAAAAGCGGGGAATAATCCCACCGCCATATCCATAAACGCTTAGGGTACCCCCTTTCCAATAGCCTTTACGGGTCTCATAGGAGTGCTGAAGCTGGCCAAGCAAGTCATTGGTCATCTCATTGATACGCTGCTCGGGATGTTCATCGCGCAGCCGCTTGATCCCGCTGATGAAGCTTGGCCAAGGACCGTCCTGGAGCTGGTCGAGCATCGGGGTATCATGTTTCTTCATCACGCTCTCTCCTTAACAAAGACAGTAATTATATATCCGAAAATTCATGGGTACTCTAAAGATAATTCCGACAAGTTCAGCGAGGAATCCGGCGCTTGCCATACCCTGCTTTTTTTGCCAGCGACACAGGCGGCATAGTCTCTTTGGGTCGGGAAGAGATTCAAATGATCCAAGTCAACATTTAGCATTTTAGACTATTCTAAAATACTCTCTCGGCCACGGGCAACAACTATTAGGATATCAAAGGCATGTTACACGTAAGCGAACTGCTATTGCAACATCACGATCTGAACTCATTCAAGGACTTACTAAGAGCTGTAAAACAGGCGGCAAGAACCGAACGCTTCTTCCGTATTGACGTAAAGCCACCATTCATCGATACTCCCGGAAACTGGGAAGACCAATTGGAAAGCGCGTTCATCGGTGCATTGGATCAGAAACAACAAGGTACCAAATAATGCTTTGGTTAGAAGAACCGGAAGAAAGCGGATCACAGTCGAAAAATTCAAGCCAAATGCTGGATTATGCCTACCGAATTCGGTGCCATAGCTTACCGGTAGAGCATGCTTATCTACTCGCCGAAGCTATCACGACCATCCTGCCATGGGTAAGCGATGAACCCAGTGTTGGCATTCACAGCATACATGTGGCCGATTCCGGAAATGGCTGGATACGACCAACAGGAAAAAGCGATAATAAATTATTACATCTTTCGCGCCGAACTCGGTTAGTATTGCGCTTATCAAGAGCGCTGTTATCAAATGTACAACGCCTTGAAGGAACTACACTCGTTATCGGCGGGAATACATTGGTTGTAGAAAAAGGCCAAGAAAAACCACTGCTTCCCTCCAGCACTCTGTTCGCACGATACATAGTAGCCGAGGAGCATGACGAAGAAACTCGATTCATCAATTACCTTGTAGATCAGTTTCAGAACCTAGGCATCAATCCCCGCAAAATTCTTTGCGGTCGAACACACATTATTCCAACACCCAACGCACTGATTCATACCCGAAGCGCCCTCATCGCAGAGCTTACTCCAGAAGAATCATTGCAACTACAACAAAATGGAATTGGTCCAAACCGCCAGTTAGGGTGTGGATTGTTCATCCCTCATAAAGGTATCGCGCCTGTTTCCAAAGCATAAAGCGAATACGATTACGGTAAATAAACGAAGGTATATGTACGAGCAATGACGTTGTCAAATATAATCAAGATTGCTCATTTATCACAATCGCAAAACTCGAAAGTCATGTGAAGGAACACCTGCAACATATGCGCCGGAATTCACACAATGAAATCACGCAAACACATCGTGTTGATTCGGCAGTGAATGTGAATGACAGGCACCTCACGATACAGTAGAACTTGAAATTTACTCACAGAAATAAAGCTGAAACGGGAGAAGAAAATGGCAATTATAGTTGACGGAAAAGAATTGGAAACAACGGAAACCGGTTTTCTTGCCAATCTGGATGACTGGAATGAACAAGTAGCCAATGTAATCGCAGAAGAAGAAAGCATTACACTCACTGAGCGGCACTGGGACGTAATCAAATATCTACGGGACGAATACTTCAATAATCGCGAGAACCAGCCTAACACGCGTACCATGGTAAAAGAACTTGGTAAACTTTGGGGTGAAAAAATCGATACAAAGGCGATCTTTGACCTTTTTCCTGGGAATCCCAGCAAACAAGCCGGACGCATTGGAGGCATCCCGGAAAGTCGTAGAAAAGGCGGCTATTAAAGCACGGGTGCTGGCGAGGCGCTGCCTCGCCAGCTAACCATTGCCAAGCAAATTGATATTAACGGAAAGTCCTACGATATCGATCCCAACCCGACATTGCTGGAACCAAAATACTCCACGGGAATTTTTTAGTCGTTTTGTTTAAGGGTTCTAGCGATAAAAAAGTGAACTGCTACAATAACTTAAATGGAAAAACCTCATAGACGATGATACAAGCGATTCGTGGAATGAGCGATATCCTCCCCGCCGACACACCCTATTGGCAATACATTGAGGATAGCGCATGTGCGCTTTTTTCAGCCTACGGATATGGAGAAATCCGGTTTCCTCTTGTGGAGAAAACCGAGCTTTTTGCTCGCTCCATCGGCGAAGTAACAGACATCGTCGAAAAGGAGATGTACGTTTTCACGGATCGAAGTGGTGAGAGTCTGTCACTACGCCCTGAGGGAACCGCCGGATGTGTACGGGCGGGGATTCAACATCATCTGCTACGAAATCAGATTCAGCGTCTTTGGTACATGGGCCCTATGTTCCGCCATGAGCGCCCGCAAAAGGGACGATATCGACAGTTTCATCAGATCGGCGTGGAAGCATTTGGCATACCGGACCCCGGTATTGATGCGGAAATTCTTATGATGATCACTCGGTTGTGGCGCAAGCTGGGTGTATCAGGATTACGTCTGGAACTAAATTCTTTGTGCACGGGAACAGCGCGGGATATCTACCGGGAAAAGCTGATTAAGTATTTTTCCGCACAACTTGACCGACTGGATGAGGACAGTCGGCGGCGCTTGCACACGAATCCTCTGCGAATTCTTGACAGTAAAAATCCGGCACTTTGGCCCATCATTGAGAATGCGCCTCGCATTTCGGATTTTTTAGATAGCGAATCAAAAGAGCATTTCGAAGCGCTAAGGTCGATACTGGATACAGTAAAAATCGACTACGTTGTAAACCCATACTTGGTGCGCGGCCTTGACTATTACACCGGCACCGTATTTGAATGGACAACAGATCGACTGGGGTCACAAGCAGCAGTTTGCGCTGGTGGACGTTTCGATACGCTGGTAAGTCAAATGGGAGAATCCTCGACGCCAGCGCTCGGATGCGCCATTGGGCTTGAACGCCTCGTCGAGCTTCTTAAAGAAGACTCGCAAAAAAGCGATGGAAGGAACATTCCAAAACCGACACCTCACGCATATCTGGTCGCCGTTGGAGCAAAGGCCGGATGCACTGGTCACTCACTTGCCGAAGAACTTCGCGATCGTTTCCCGGATCTACGGTTAATCGTAGATACTCAGACTGGAAGTTTCAAGGCAAAACTCAAACGTGCCGACCGCAGCGCAGCGCAGATCGCATTGCTCCTGGGTGAAAATGAGGTAACAACGGGACAGGTAGGCGTAAAACACCTGCGTGAACAAGTCTCTCAACGTACACTAACACGTTCCGAACTCAACGATTACCTCGACACATTACTCACTGACATGAAATGAATACCTACGAATCAGAACAAGAACAACTGGAAGCACTACAAAAATGGTGGAAAGAAAACGGTCGAGCCGTAATCTTCGGCGTCCTGCTGGGCGCCATCGCCATCATCGGCTGGTCGTCCTGGCAGGCATATACGATACAACAAGCGGAAAAGGCTTCGCGCCATTACGGTCAGCTTTTAGACTCCGCAAAAGGTAACTTATACGAAAAAGTCACCCAAAAAGGAAACACCTTGGTGGAGGGATTCTCCAATAGCGGCTACACCGCATTGGCATCACTGGTTATTGCTAAAGCTGCCTTCCAACAAAATGACATAGATAAAGCAAAAACATACCTTCAGTTAGCCATGGACCAGGAGACATCCGGGGCCGTACAGCAACTCGCTCGACTGCGAATGGCGAGGCTTCTCATGGATGAAGGGAGATGGGAAGATGCAATAACATTGCTTGACGAAAATGCAGGCGAGTTTTCCAGCTTATACGAAGAAATACGTGGCGACATCTTCCTGGCACAAGGCGAGCCGGCTAAAGCCCGTTCCGCATATGATCAATCTTTAGCAAGCGCCGTCCTCCTTGGAGGACAATCACAGGTCAGAATTCGAACGAAACTGGATGACTTGATGGGTGATGATTCCAAGCGCAAAAACACTCGAAATATGCCTGAAACCGAATAACTTCGCGAAGAGCGCCGTATAAGCCCCGCTTCGCGAGGCGAATAGGTTACGGCAAACGGATTGTACGGACAAACAAGGTAGGTAGGATTTCGGAATGCTCCTCAATCACTTAATTTTTGCTTCTTTATACAAAACATGCTTCCTAAGCACAGGATCAAACTTTTTGATTTCCATTTTCCCTGGTGTCGTCTTTTTGTTCTTGGTCGTTGTATAAAAATGCCCGGTTCCGGCACTGGAAACCAACCTGATTTTATCTCGTGTTTTGTTAGCCATTAGACCTTTACTCCACGCTCACGCAACTCTCTAAGCACCGTGTCGATACCTTTCTTATCTATAATCCGCAAACCTTTGGTCGATATGCGAAGCTTTACCCACCGATTTTCGCTATCCACCCAAAACCGATGAGTATGCAAATTTGGCAAATACCTACGCCGCGTCTTATTGTTAGCGTGAGATACGTTGTTTCCGGTCGCGGGACGCTTTCCGGTAATCTGACAGACTCGAGCCATTTTTCCGATTATCCTAAGTTGTCCACGTGGGAACGGTAAAACCCGCTGAGCAGTTTCGCCCCATGTGATTCATGAAATAAAAAAGACGCATCTTATACCAAACAAGTATCCAAACATGCAACCGCAATTCGGCGCTTTACATAAGGCGCTCGTGGACTTTAATTTATCAACTCAACAGCCTGATTGCAGTATTCGATTGTGGACAAACATCACATTCCAAACTTAATCACAGGACTTCGGGTCCTGCTAACACCACCGGTCGTACTTCTCCTTATCTTCGACGAGTATTTGTTGGCGCTGGGAATCTTTTTCATCGCCGGGCTTTCCGATGGCGTAGATGGTTTTCTGGCAAAACGCTATGGGTGGAAAACCCGCTTGGGCAGCGTATTGGATCCGCTAGCGGATAAAACGCTCCTTCTAGCGACGTTCATTACACTCGGCTGGTTGTCGCTCATCCCCCTATGGTTAGTAGGATTGATTATTTTACGCGATGCCATCATCGTAGGTTGGGCGGCAGCCTATCAGGCTTTAACGCAACGACTGGAAGTACATCCGAACTTATTTAGTAAAATCAATACAGTAGCCCAAATATTGCTCGCGTTGGCTGTCATGTTCTTTCAGGGGAC
Organism: Gammaproteobacteria bacterium; assembly: GCA_013042035.1. Taxonomy (GTDB): domain Bacteria; phylum Pseudomonadota; class Gammaproteobacteria; order HK1; family HK1; genus JABDQX01. Next base: position 8,111 of record JABDQX010000462.1, on the reverse strand, counting down.
AGGCATTCCATGGTCCGGACTGGAAACCATTCTGGTAATATTGGTCTTTATAACAACACTACTTAGTGGAACTATCTATCTTATTGAATGGGCGAAAAAAACCAAAGAAGCACTGGGCCATGAACCCCCATTGCCACAAAATAGGTGTGGCGAACATCAGTAATTCATGATTTAATTTAGAGATTATGCCTATCGAATTGTGCACCAAGATAGCGCATCGGGATCAAGAATCTCTGATCTCTCAGCAAATAACATAGCATTATGACTCGGTTGCAAGCGCTACCGTCCAACTACCAAAATCGCGACTCGGCCTGAATTTACACGCTAAGAGGTGAATATCAATGGCAAATGTAGACGATCGAGATGACATACGACCGGATGCAGAAAAGCCGGAGACGGAGAAGAAGGCGGTAGAGCAGCCGGATATAGAAAAAAAGCAAAATACAGGGAAGAAAAAGGTTACGGCCAAGAAAAAAGTGGCGCCTCCAAAAAAAGCCACGGCGAAGAAAAAGGCCAAAGCCAAAAAAACGGTTGCAACGAAACAGGAAACTGCGGCGGAAGCAGCCGTTCCGCAGACACTAAAGCCGTCACCATCCAAGCCTGCTTCACAAAGCGATGATATTCCTTTATCAGCTCCTGCCTCGACAACAGAGGAAAATTCCGAGGAGCTTCAGGCAGAACAGATACAAATTGAAACGGTGGTGGCACCGGATGAAGAAATACTAGAACCATCAAAGCCCGCTCAGGAAAACTATGATTTCCTTCCCTCGATCTTTACCTCGGCAGCGAGGAAAAATCAGGAAAAGCAAATATCGTCTGAAATACTGGAAGCGGTGGATTCACAAGCGCTAGAACCAGAATCGTCAGAGCCTGCTGCCTCGGAGTCTACCGCGCAATACCATGATTCCCTTCCACCAGTTTCCACCTCGACACCAAAAGAACACGAGGAAGAACATCAGGAAGAGCAAATACAAACTAAAGCGACGACGGCAATAGATCCGCGAATACTATTCAAATCATCGACATCAAGGGCTACTCCACAAAACTATGATTTCCTTCCATCGGTTTTTACCTCGGCAGCAGAAGAAGATGTAGAGGAACATCAGGAAGAACAAATGCAACCTGAAGTGGTAGCGACACCGGGTTCGCAAACATTACAGCCATCGCTATCGGAATCCACTTCACAAAACTACGACTTTCTTCCATCGGCTTTCACCTCGGCACCAAAAGAAGATGTAGAGGAACATCAGGAAGAACAAATACAACCTGGAGCAGTGGCAACACCGAATTCGCAAACACCAAGCTCATCACAATCAAAACCTACTGCGCAAGATCATGATTATCTTCCATCGGTTTCCAGCTCTAAATCAAAGAAAAACGAGGAAGAACGTCCGAGCAAACACATACCAGCTAAAACGGAGGATATGGGTTCGATGTCCGCAAACAATACACATAGCACGCACACAGCACCGAATGCGATATCAATGAAGGAAAAATTGGGAGGGAGCCTGGATGTCAAGGGAGGGCTGTTTTGGCTAGGTTCTATCATCCTAATCAGCGCCGTGGTTTTTTTATGGTTTGAAGAACCCAAGAGAAATGAAAATCCAAGTGGATCACAACAAGCACCCATAACATCCGCCGAAATCAAGAAGCCTGCGAAATCTTCAGCGATTCCCGCCAAGGCAACGCCGACCCAATCGGACAAGCGTACTACCGTAGCAAACAGCAAAACCACATCGACGACTTCTCGCCCCGCTCCGACAGCCCCGACAACCGATATAAAAACACCTAAAATAGCCGAAAGTCATGAAGCAGAAGGTACGCACCGGAAGGCCGTGACAAACATCGAAGAAAAAACCTCGGCGGTTATTCAATCGAGTCCCACTGCCGTACCGCCAACTCCTGACACAACGGCATCGAAACCGGCACAGGCCACCGGTACGCAGGCGCCAATCGACACGAATAGCACCCCATCGGCCGTGGCACAATCCCGGAAGGCAAAAGATCAGAAGAAAGAGCCCGAAACCGCACAGGGATCTCCCACACAAAAGCCGGACGCTGAAACAGCCGGCCAAAAGAAAAGTGCCTCTGCAACAGATTCCGCAACGGGTAAGGAATCCACCAAAGCAGCGAAAAAGAAACAAACCAGCCGGGCGGCGGCACCACGCCCGCCACAACCACAGTATCCCTATTACCGCGCTCCGGCAGCCGGATATGGTTACCCACAACAATCCCAGCCATATCCATACTACGGTCAACCGAACTACTACGGTCAACCAGCGCGTAATCAACCAACTCAATGACGAGATGCATTCCGTGTGCAACTTTATCCAAACCGTTAGTTGCTTAAAAGCTTAACAAGTCCTGTTGAAAGATTGCATTCGCGGAAAATCGGCAGGTTACACGAGAAAGTTGTACACGGGGGGAAATTCGAATGTTAACTAGCTACCTACCCGTCTTGATCTTCATTTTAGTCGGGTTTGGATTAGGTGTGGTGCTGATCTCGATAAATAACATTTTAGCGCCGCATCGTCCGGATGAAGAAAAGCTCTCCCCTTACGAGTGTGGATTCGAGGCATTCGAAGATTCCCGTATGAAATTCGATGTTCGCTACTATCTGGTTGCAATCTTGTTCATTATTTTCGATCTTGAGATTGCCTTTTTATTCCCGTGGGCGGTGGTTTTGAAGCAAATCGGCATGATCGGATTTTGGGCAATGGTTATATTCCTCGGAATACTGGTAGTCGGCTTCATTTATGAGTGGAAGAAGGGAGCTTTAGAATGGGAATAGAAGGCATCCTGCGGGAAAGCGTCGTAACCACAACCGCGGACCAACTCATCAACTGGGCGCGGACCGGCTCTCTGTGGCCAATGACATTCGGTCTTGCCTGCTGCGCGGTGGAAATGATGCACGCCGGTGCGGCCCGCTATGATTTGGACCGATTCGGCATCATTTTCCGTCCAAGCCCCCGACAATCGGATGTCATGATCGTCGCCGGGACATTGGTTAATAAAATGGCGCCTGCCTTGCGTAAGGTCTACGACCAAATGGCGGAGCCTCGATGGGTCATTTCCATGGGTTCATGCGCCAATGGTGGTGGCTATTATCATTACGCCTATTCCGTCGTTCGGGGCTGTGATCGTATCGTTCCAGTGGATATCTACATACCAGGTTGTCCCCCTACGGCGGAAGCCTTGCTCTACGGCATACTTCAACTTCAGGAAAAGATCAGGCGTACCAACACAATTGCCCGAAAAGATGCGGGAAAAGTTCTGGTCACGTGATCTCATCGTGACAGGCAGGCTAAAATCGAAAATCACATGGAAACCCCCAATAATAAAAACATCCAAGATTCCCTGTCCGGGAATTTGGTGGATTCATTAAAGAAGCGTTTTGCCGACGAGTTGGTTTCCTGTGATGTTTCCATAGGCGATGTGACCCTGGAAATTCCAGCCCGACATCTTCTCACGGTGTGCCGTGCATTGCGGGATGAATCGGCATTCGAGTTCGAACAGTTAGTGGATCTGTGCGGTGTCGACTACGCCCAATACGGCATCACTAATTGGGATACCGATACGGGTTCCGGTAGTTTTTCCCGAGGCATTACTTCCAGTACGTTGGCCAACACATCGGCAAGGAATATCGACATGCCGTCCAGAGAACGGTTTGCCGTGGTCTACCATTTGCTTTCTCATTCGAATAATCAGCGCCTGCGGGTACGAACCTATGCGCAAAGCGATCCGCCCAGACTCGGTTCAGTCGTAGAGATCTGGAATTCGGCCAACTGGTTCGAGCGCGAAGCATTCGATCTCTTTGGCATCCTGTTCGAAGGACATCCTGATTTGCGACGCATCCTGACAGACTACGGGTTCATCGGATATCCACTGCGTAAAGACTTTCCTCTCACGGGCACAATGGAGACGCGATACGATCCGGAGAAAAAACGGGTAACGTATGAACCGGTATCCATAAAGCCAAGGACACTGGTACCACGGGTAATACGGTGATTTTTCATTGACTGCCTTAAGGGCACTGGTTCATCCGATTGCTACACAAAGCGGCTAGTAAAAATTACATGGCCCCGCTGCGCGGGGTGGAAAGTTATAAAAAATCTATGGCCAACAAAGTTGCCGTGCGCAGCACCAGAGATAACGATGCCGGAAATCCATAACTTTACGCTGAATTTTGGGCCTCAACACCCAGCGGCTCACGGCGTCTTGCGCTTGGTCCTTGAGCTTGACGGCGAGGTCATCGTGCGTGCCGACCCCCACATTGGTCTTTTGCATCGCGCCACGGAAAAGCTCGCCGAGAACAAGCCATACAACCAAAGCATTGGCTACATGGACCGGCTCGATTACGTGTCCATGATGTGCAATGAGCATGCCTATGTGTCGGCCATCGAACGGTTACTCGGGATAGAGGTGCCGATTCGGGCGCAATATATTCGCGTGATGTTCGACGAGATCACTCGAATTCTAAATCATCTTATGTGGATCGGCGCCCATGCCCTGGATATCGGGGCCATGTCGATGTTTCTCTATGCCTTCCGTGAGCGCGAAGATCTCATGGATGTATACGAAGCGGTATCCGGCACCAGGATGCATGCCACCTACTATCGCCCCGGCGGCGTCTACCGGGATCTACCCGACAGCATGCCCCAATACGATGCTTCCCGTTGGAGAAAAGGGGCGAAGCTAAAACAATTGAATCGTGCGCGGGAAGGGACGCTGCTCGACTTCGTCGAAGATTTCACGGCGCGGTTCCCGGGATGCGTGGACGAATACGAGACATTGCTGACCGACAACCGCATCTGGAAACAGCGCACGGTAGACATCGGTATCGTGACACCGGAGCGGGCACTGCAACTGGGATTCTCCGGCCCCATGCTGCGGGGATCCGGAATTGCCTGGGATCTGCGCAAAAAACAGCCCTATGCAGTTTACGACAAAATGGATTTCGATATTCCTGTCGGCGCCACCGGCGACAGTTATGATCGTTATCTTGTCCGTATCGAAGAATTCCGGCAATCCAATCGCATCATCAAACAATGTATCGACTGGCTGCGGGCCAACCCCGGCCCCGTTATCCTCGAAAACAACAAGATTGCCTCACCCAAACGCCAACAGATGAAGGGAGAGATGGAGGGGTTGATCCACCACTTCAAACTCGCCACCGAGGGCTACTGCATCCCCGAAGGCGAGGTCTACGCCGCCGTCGAGGCACCCAAGGGAGAGTTTGGGATCTATATGATCTCCGATGGCGCTAACAAACCTTATCGTTTAAAGATCCGCGCGCCGGGTTTTGCCCATTTGGCTGCCATGGATGAGATGGTAAGAGGGCATATGCTGGCGGATGTAGTAGCGATTATCGGAACCCAGGATATTGTGTTTGGGGAAGTTGATAGATAATCTTTTGCATGAATTACCTAGAGCAATTCATGCAAAAGATTTGTCTGGTTGATTGGTGATAGGTAAACGAAGTCCATTGAATGCAACCCGTTTCTCGCTCCCACGCCCTGCGTAGGAATGCATATACTTCGAGTTTGCAGAAAAAGGATAAAGTGCAAATACCGGTAAGAAAAAATAATCATGAAAGAACTCATCCTAAATACAGACTGGTATCCGTAAACGATTTTTTGAACATCCGTGTTTAAATAGTCATTATTGGGAATCCAGCGGGGTGGGTCCGCCCCTGATTGATCTGAAAGGCATGTCTGAGCATTTCCGATAAAGTCCAATTGTGCTTATAAAACCACCCTTATAAACCCCAAACGTTATGCCAGAAAATATACTCTCGGAACACGCTCAAGCGGAGATCGACCGGTGGATAGCAAAATATCCACCGGAGCAAAAGCGCTCCGCGCTTCTTGCCGCGCTCAGAGAAGTGCAGCATGAGAATCACGGCTATCTCACCGTCGAATCGATGGACGCGGTGGCCGCGTATCTGGATCTGCCGCCAATCGCCGTCTATGAGGTCGCAAGTTTCTATTCCATGTTGGAAACCGAACCGGTCGGTCGTCACAGCGTCTCGGTGTGCACGAATATTTCATGTCTGCTGCGAGGCGCCGAGGAGATTGTGGAACATGTGGAAAAGAAGCTCGGTGTAAAAACGGGGGAAACCACGTTGGATGGACGAATCTTTCTCAAGCGGGAAGAGGAATGTCTGGCGGCCTGTTGTGGAGCACCCATGATGATGGTGGATCATAAATACCATGAGGATCTGACACCTGAAAAGATCGATGAGATCCTGGAGAACCTGGCGTAGTGCCGCGCACGGCAAACATCTCCACTTAGTGCCTCCCGGAAAAATAGTATGTTATTGCCTGTTCTATACTTCGAACGGGTCGCTTTTTTGGTTTTAAAAGCAGTTGTAGTACCGAATGGAGCTAAAAATTACGCTTACCATTCGCAATGTTACACACTGCATAGCATCGCCTGTTCTAACGAAAGTTCAAAATACAGGCGTTAAAAGTATAATCCGGCATATTTGTGAATCTAAGGTAGTAGGATGGCCAACGAAGTCTGTTTCGCAACCCGAGATTTTCCAGAACCGTGGACCTATGAGAATTATCTCAAGGTCGGTGGCTACGCGGCATGGCGAAAAATCCTAACGGAACGACACCTCCCCGAGGATGTGATCGAAGAAGTCAAACGCTCGGGTCTGCGCGGACGTGGAGGCGCCGGGTTCCTGACCGGCCTTAAATGGAGTTTCATGCCTCGCCATCTACCAAGCCAGAAGTCCATCCAAAAGTATGTGGTTTGCAACTCCGACGAAAGTGAACCCGGCACCTGTAAGGATCGTGACATTTTACGCTTCAATCCCCATGCCGTGATCGAGGGCATGGCCATCGGCGGATACGCCATGGGGGCGACCGTGGGATATAACTATCTGCGTGGTGAGTTCATGGATGAACCTTTTCTCCATTTCGAACAGGCATTGTCCGATGCTTATCGGCACGGTCTGTTGGGGAAAAACATTCTCGGCTCCGGAATCGATTTCGAGCTTTATGCGCATCTGGGTGCGGGTGCCTATATCTGCGGCGAGGAAACGGCGCTTCTGGAATCTCTGGAAGGGAAGAAAGGCCTGCCACGATTCAAGCCACCCTTCCCCGCCAACGTCGGTCTCTACGGACGTCCCACCACCATCAACAACACGGAAACCTTTGCTTCTGTCCCATCCATTATCAGGAATGGGGCTGACTGGTTCATGACGTTGGGCAATCCCCCAAGCGCGGGTGGGACCAAGCTGTTCTCGGTTTCCGGGCACGTGAACCGACCGGGAAATTACGAGATCTCCATGGGTACGCCATTTCGGGAACTTCTGGAGATGGCCGGTGGCGTGTTGGGCGGTAGAAAACTCAAGGCCGTCATCCCTGGTGGCTCATCGGTGCCGGTTCTGCGCGGCGATGTCATGCTGGAAACCAATATGGATTACGACAGTCTATCCCATGCGGGTTCCATGCTGGGCTCCGGTGCCGTTATTGTCATGGATGAGACCACCTGCATGGTGAAGGCGCTTGAGCGCATATCACGATTTTATTTCGCCGAATCCTGCGGTCAGTGTACGCCGTGCCGAGAAGGAACCGGTTGGCTGTACCGGATGGTAAGCCGTATCGAGCACGGTGAAGGGCGCCCTGAGGATTTGGGTCGCCTGTCGAATATAGCAAAGAGTATCGAAGGGCGGACCATCTGCGCATTGGGAGATGCCGCGGCTTGGCCAGTACAAAGTTTTGTTGAGCGATTTCGGGAGGAATTTGAATATCATATCGAGCATGGGCGCTGTATGGTATAAATTATATTTACGAACTCACTCTAATTCTTAGTTGGATAAAGTATGCGTCGTTTTGTAATTCTTGCCAGTTGGATTTTTCTCACGAGTAATATACTGGCGGACGATAGAATTACCACAATCGACTTAGCAAAAGGTTCCGTTGGTTTGAATGGCGCGAGCTTTCAATACCCGGATGGCAAACCTGAAATCACTGTCAAAAAACTGGTGATCACACCGAACGATGGTGAGAAAGTAATACTAGCGGAACATTGCCATCCGGTTCCCGCGGCAGGCTATATGCTAAAGGGCAGTATTACCGTAATCGATTCATCGAGCTCAT
>JABDQX010000459.1 GCA_013042035.1 Gammaproteobacteria bacterium | reverse complement strand
AGATCGCATTTGTTGCCCACCAGTAATACCGGCGCATTGGCTCCGAAGGCGCGGATGAATTCCAGCCAGTATTCGGCCTGGTTATTGGGGTTGCTGTCGGTTGAGCGGGCGTTTAGCACTAGGACATACACGCAGCGCGCGCGCAGAAAGAATTGATGGGTGGCGTGGGCAATCACCTGGTCGCCAAAGTCCCAGAAGTGGGCCTTCAAGTCCGCGCCGGGTACGTCCCACTCGCTGATCGCAATCCCCGGCGTCATGTCGGTGCCGCCCTCGGTGACTTCCTCGCTATTCAGGGCCTGGATCAGGGAGGTCTTGCCGGCGTCTCCATTGCCGATGAAGATGGCCCGCACCCGTTTGATCTTTTCCTGCTTGTCGCCGTCGGCCAGTTCTGCCAGATAGCGGTTGATGGCGCGGGGATCTTGGTTTGCTATTTCCTCCGGTAGGCGCAGGCTTTTTTCCATGACTTCCCGGTCCAGGGGCCTGCCGTCGAAGCGCGCCTGAAACCAATCGGCCCAGTAGCCGAAGCTCGGGATTTCACGCAGATGCGCGAGGAAGGATCCTTGCAGGGGAATGCGGGGGGGAGGAGACGACTCGATAAAGTAGCTGCGCGAATCGGTTTTTTTAGAGAGCTGTTCCAGTTCCTGCCGGATCCAATCGATCAAGCTGTTGTCGGCACGAGCGGCGTAGGCGGCGGCGTAGGCGTAGGCGTCGGCGGCGGCGTAGGCGGCGGCGGCGTCGGCGTAGGCGGCGGCGTCACTTTCAGAAGAAATTATACTAAAATCAGTGGATAATGGCCACACGATTTGCAGGGCGCGGCAGGTAGCGAGGAGGTATTTCTCCCTGTCCGCGTCCTTCCAATACCACAGGAAACCTTTCTCCTCGGCTTTGTTGTCGAGCATCGGCAGAGCTGCCAGGGCCACCCGGGCGGCGAAGGCGGCCGAGAGCCGGGGATTGCCGATTTTCTTCAGACGCGCCTCGACTTCCTTGCGGAATTTTGTGAAGTCGAAAGGGGGATGGGGGGTGTTGTCTGGCATGATTGATGTCTTGTTTGTTCGTTTCCATTGCGGAAATGGCGAGGCATCACCCCATTCGGTCTATGGATAATTCGTCACAAATCTTGCGCGCCAATTTGTTTGGTATTTCCGTGTGCCTTGGTATAGCCTCAATGTGTCCGGTAAGCGGGTTGCACCACAAAGAGTGAGAAGCACCTTCGCGTTTCAAATAACATCCGTTTTGTCTCAAGTGCCGTATTAACGCACTCCTTTTCATCCTACTGCCACCAATGCCGATACAGCTTCTCCGGGAATGCCGCGCAGCATATCCTGGCGTCGGTCTTCCAGAATTAGCCCGATTGCCTCACTGAGATCCTTCAAGCATTCTTCCTGGGTTTTCCCTTGACCGTTGGCACCAGGGATTTCCGCGCAATAGGCGATGTACCAATCTTCGTCTTTCTCCACTATCGCGGTGAATTCGTTGTGCATCTGGTTATCCCCGTTTGGTTTTGTCCCAACCCTATTTTTGAATGTTGGGTTACGGTCTCCTTGCTGACAATATCCCTGTTGTGGTGACCGCTGCCTTATCGCGAAATCATCAGCTCACCCGGCCATGACACTGCTTATATTTTTTCCCGGAGCCGCAGGGACAGGGGTCGTTTCGCCCGACCTTCGGATTCTGACGAACATAGGGGGTCTTGTGCGTGGCTCTTTCGCCTTGAGCATCCGCCGGATCTCCGTGCCCGTTCGGCGGTTGGCCCTCTTCTCCCATTCCCGGCGCTTCGGCCTCCGAGTGTAAAAACTGCATCGACAGGATGCTTTCGCGCCGTTTGGCCTCCATGGCCTCCACATCGTCCCTTTCCTGAACCTTGACCTTGGAAAGCGCGCCGATGATCTCTTTTTTGACGCGTTCGAGCAGAGACTGGAACATCTGGAATGCTTCGCGTTTGTATTCCTGCTTGGGGTTTTTCTGGGCAAACGATCGAAGATGAATGCCCTGCCTGAGATAGTCCATGGCCGCCAGGTGTTCTTTCCATGAGCCGTCCAGGATCTGAAGCATGAGCGCCTTTTCGAAATGGTGCATGTTTTCCGTGCCGACCAGATCGGTTTTCGCCTGGTATTCGCCCTCGATTTCCTCGAGGATACGGCGCCGCAGCGGCTCTTCGTGGAGCGCGTTGTCTTCGTCCAGCCACGTCGAGATGGGTTGATGCGATCCGAACTCGCGAACCATGGCCTCCTCGAGCCCGGGGATGTCCCATTGCTCGTCGAGGCTCTGGGGCGGAATGTAGTCATCGATGATTTCGTCCACCACATCCTGCCGAATGGTGAGGATCCGTTCCGAGATATCTTCTTCGGCCATCAATTCGTTGCGCAGCCCGTAGATCTCCCGGCGCTGGTCGTTGGCGACATCGTCGTATTCCAATAATTGCTTGCGGATATCGAAATTCCGTCCCTCCACCTTGCGCTGGGCATTTTCGATGGCCTTGGTGACCCAGGGGTGTTCGATGGCCTCGCCTTCCTGCATACCGAGTTTCTGCATGATGGCCCCGACCTTGTCCGATGCGAAGATGCGCATGAGATCATCTTCCAGGGAAAGGTAAAAGCGGCTGGAGCCTACATCACCCTGACGGCCGGAACGGCCCCGTAGCTGGTTATCGATGCGCCGGGACTCATGGCGCTCGGTGCCGATGATATGCAGCCCCCCCGCGTCCAGGACTCTCTGGTGGCGTTTTTCCCAGTCTGCCCGCAGGGCGAGAACCGCGTCCGAGTCTTCCGGCGATTCCCCCAATGCCGCGATTTCCGCCTGGAGATTGCCACCCAATACGATATCGGTGCCACGTCCGGCCATGTTGGTGGCGATGGTGACAGTGCCCGGTTCGCCCGCCTGGACGATGATCTGGGCCTCGCTGGCGTGCTGTTTGGCGTTGAGCACCTGATGGATGATGTTTTCTTTTTTGAGTAATCCGGACAGATACTCGGAGGTATCCACGGAGGCGGTGCCCACCAGGGCGGGCTGGCCCCGTTTCTGGCAATCCTTGATGTCATCGATAATCGCGGTGAATTTTTCCTGTTTGCCCAGAAAGACGAGATCGGGAAAGTCCTGGCGAATCATTTCCCTGTGGGTTGGAATCACCGCGACCTCCAGACCATAGATCTGTTGGAATTCGGCGGCCTCGGTGTCGGCGGTTCCGGTCATGCCGGAGAGTTTTTTGTACAGCCGGAAGTAGTTCTGGAAGGTAATGGAGGCAAGGGTCTGGTTTTCCTGCTGGATGGTGACCCCTTCCTTGGCTTCCACGGCCTGATGGAGCCCGTCCGACCAGCGCCGGCCCGGCATGGTGCGTCCGGTAAATTCATCGACGATAATGACTTCACCGTCCTTGACGATGTAATCCACATCCCGCGTGAAGAGCGCATTGGCTCGTAACGCCGCGTTCATATGATGCATCAGGACGATATTGGCGGTGCTGTACAGGCTCTCTCCGGTGCCGAGCAGTCCGTCCTGTTCCATCAAACGCTCGACGTTCATGTGGCCTTCTTCGGTCAGGTGTACCTGACGGGTCTTTTCGTCCAGGCTGTAATCACCGGGGCCGTCTTCCGTTTCCTGACGGATGAGCTGTGGGAATAGCTTATTCATCCTGGCGTACAGATCCGAGCGTTCGTCGGTGGGGCCGGAGATGATAAGGGGCGTGCGGGCTTCGTCGATCAGGATGGAGTCGACTTCATCGACAATGGCAAAATGCATGTCGCGCTGCATCTTGTCCGCGACGCCAAAGGCCATGTTATCGCGCAGATAATCGAAGCCGAATTCATTGTTCGTGCCGTAGGTGACATCCGCGTTATAGGCGTCGCGCTTCTCCTCGGGCGACATGCCGGCTACCACAACGCCCGTGCGCAGCCCCAGGAATGAATAGAGCTTGCCCATCCATTCGGCATCCCGGCGCGCCAGATAGTCGTTCACGGTGACGACATGTACGCCGCGTCCGGGCAGGGCATTGAGATACACGGCCAGGGTCGCCACCAGGGTTTTACCCTCGCCGGTGCGCATCTCGGCAATTTTGCCCTGGTGGAGTACCATGCCGCCGACGAGCTGGACGTCGAAGTGGGTCATGCCCAGCGCCCTCGAGCTTGCCTCGCGAACGACGGCAAATGCCTCCGGCATTAATTGATCCAGCGACTCACCGTCCTTGTGGCGTTGGCGGAATATATCCGTTTTTTCCCGTAGCTCGGCATCGGTAAGTGCATGCATTTCCTTACCGAGTGCGTTAATCCGTGTTACCGTCCGGAACATGCGTTTGACGAGGCGATCGTTCCGGCTACCGATGACTTTCTTGATGAATTTGCCAATCATGAATAATTTTGCTCCGCAAAATTATGATATTGCGTATTAGAATTTTTAAGGGGATTGCGGGCGATCGCCCACCAGTGAAAACCATGAAACTGTAACACAGGATGGCATTTCACGCAGTAAATTCCCCCTGTGGGTAACTCAAACGCCACCGTGCCAAACAGGCTCTTAATATCGGATAGCATTCAGAAATCGACGCCCTCATTCAAAAAACTAAAATGCTCGGTCCGATTGAAGATGATGTGATCGAGTACGGCGATTCCCATGATCTCTCCGGCTTTTCGCAGTTTGCGGGTGATTTCTATGTCCGCCGGCGAGGGCCGCAGAGGTCCCATGGGGTGATTGTGTGCAAGTATTACCGCGAATGCCCGGTCGGCGATGGGATCGGCAAAGACCTCGCGGGGATGGGCCAGGCTTCGATCCACCAGGCCGATGGAAACCACGCGGATATTGATGACTTCATTGGCGCCATTGACCGACGCGCAGAGGAAATGTTCCTGTTTTCGATCGGCATAGTGCCGTATGTGGGAGACCAGGTCCGCCGGTGTTTTGATCTTGACGCCTTCCGGTTTGATGCGCCGTCTGACGAATTCGATGGCCGCGAGGATCAAGGTGGCCTTGGCGATTCCCACACCATCGAATCCGATGAGATCCTCGGCTCGTACATCAAGACCCTTTTCGTCGATAAACCTCGATAATCTGGCGGCCAGCGTCATGACGTCCACGCCTCGCGCACCCCTGCCGAGGAGTATTGCCAGCAAATCCTGATCGCTTAGTGCCGCAGCGCCCTTGCTGATTAATCTTTCACGCGGACGGTCATTTTCGGGAAGATCGGTTATTTTCCTTGGCAAACTATCCTCCCCCAATTGCCCGCACAATCTCCACGCGATCCCCTTCCCGCAGTTCGTGTCGATCGTGTTTGCTACGGGGCACGATCTCCTCGTTCACTTCCACGGCAACCCGTTTCCCGGCAATCTCCTGTATTTCCAACAGGCGCGTGATGCTGATTTGCCCCGCCAGTTCGCAGGCTTTTCCATTTAGTATGATATTCATCGGATTTTTGGCTCAAAGCTGGAGGTCTTGCCAAATCGCATCCACATGCGCCTTGACATCCTGACTCATGGAAATAGGACGTCCCCAGACCCGATTGGTTTCTCCGGGCCATTTATTCGTGGCGTCGAATCCAATCTTCGATCCGAGGCTTGCCACCTTCGAGGCGAAATCCAGATAATCGATGGGGGTATTGTCGATGATCGTGGTATCTCGCACCGGATCCATCCGCGTGGTCATGGCCCAGATGAGATCCTTCCAGTCCCGCACGTTGATGTCGTCGTCGGTGACGATGATGAATTTTGTATACATGAACTGGCGCAGAAAAGACCACACCCCCAGCATGACCCGCTTGGCGTGTCCCGGATATTGCTTTTTCATGCTGACGGCCGCGAGCCGATAGGAGCATCCCTCGGGTGGCAGGTAAAAATCCACGATCTCGGGGAATTGCCGTTGCAACAGCGGGATAAAAACCTCGTTCAGGGCAACGCCGAGTATCGCCGGCTCATCCGGGGGACGCCCCGTATAGGTGCTGTGATAGATGGGATTGGTGCGGTGTGTGATGCGCTCGATGGTGAAAACAGGAAAAGTCTCCACCTCATTGTAATAACCGGTATGGTCGCCGAACGGACCTTCTTTCGCTTCGTCATCCGGGTGTATATGACCTTCCAGTACGAATTCCGAAGAGGCCGGAACCTTCAGATCATGGGTGATACAGGTGGCCAATTCCGTTTTGCCGCCCCGCAGCAATCCGGCGAAGGCGTATTCCGACAGACTGTCCGGTATCGGGGTAACCGCCGCTAGGATTGTCGCGGGATCGGCCCCCAGGGCCACGGCGACGGGAAACGGCTCCCCCGGATGCGCATGGCGCCAGTCCTGAAAATCCAACGCGCCGCCGCGGTGCGTGAGCCAGCGCATGATGACCCGGTTGCGGCCGATGACCTGCTGGCGATAGATGCCGAGGTTCATCCGGGATGTCGTGGGATTTCGGGTTGTTACCAGTGGCCATGTAATCAAGGGACCGGCATCCTCCGGCCAGCAGGTCTGGATGGGCAATTTCGCCAGATCCACATCCTGGCCTTCCATGACCACGGCCTGACATGGCGGATGCTTTACCGTCCTTGGCGCCATATCCAGCACCTTCTTGAAGATCGGCAGGTTGTTCCACGCATCCTTCAGGCCCTTGGGTGGCTCCGGTTCCTTTAGGTGGGACAATAATCGCCCGACCTCTCTCAGATGTTCCACGCTATCGGCACCCATCCCCATGGCAACTCGCTTGGGAGTACCGAATAGATTGGCGAGCACCGGGAAACGATGACCCTTGGGGTTCTCGAACAAAAGGGCGGGCCCCTCCATGCGCAAGGTGCGATCGCAGATCTCGGTCATCTCCAGATAGGGATCGACTTCGATGGCGATGCGTTTAAGTTCCCCCAGTTTTTCAAGCTGGGCGATGAATTCTCGAAGATCGTGGTATTGCATAATTTTGTTTCACAAAATTATAAGGTCCCGCTTCGCGGGACGGTTGGTTTCCGAAAAATTTTACCCGAACAGCTCGGAATGTGATCCAAGTCGCACCAACGTCTAAGAGCGTGTCTGAAAATTCCGGGTCGTCGCGAGGCGGTAGCCCGATTGCGGTCCCGCAAGGCGCGGAAAGTGAAAAATCGGGGAGTGTAGCGAGCTACATGACGCGATTTTCCACTCTTTCGCAACGCAGCGGGCCACAATTCGGGGGCCGCCGC
>JABDQX010000088.1 GCA_013042035.1 Gammaproteobacteria bacterium | reverse complement strand
ATATTGGTATCCGCGAAATGGTCCGCAATGTAATCGCCCACCACGACACCTTGCTGGTCGTCACGACCACAGGTTCGGAACACGTTGTCAAGGCCCCGTTCGGTCAGTTTCGGGTTCGTGGAACCTGGCGAGATCTGTAGAATACCCTCTTCGGCGTATACTTCGGATGCCGGAATCGATGCGCCCGAGCAGAAATGCCCGGCAACAAATATGACACCTTTATGTACCATTTGATTGGCAACGGCCACGGCCTGCTTTGGATCACAGGCATCATCGCCGACTTCAAGTATCAGCTGCTGGCCCAAAACGCCACCGGCCTTGTTGATGTCTTCTACTGCCGCCTTGGCACCACGGTGCATTTGTTCGCCAAACACAGCCGCTGCCCCGGTCATCGGCGCAACAACCGCAATACGAATCTCGGCCTGGACCAAGCTAGTGATGACAACGCCAACAATTGCCAGGATTCCCGCCATTATTTTTTTCATGTCATCACCTATCGTTAGTAATCTTGCGTAGCAAAATTATACCCATGCACCAGGACTGACACTATAACTGTCCAGAACCTTGATATAGTTGGCGCGTTCGAATTCAGCCGGATCGGCTACCGAACACTGACTAACTCGACCACGTACCTGCTCAAGGCTCTCAAGACCTTGTTCTTCTATCCACGATTCAATGCCCTGCAGCACCTTACCCAGATATGCCGGCCCATGAGTCAGCAACGCACTACAAAGATGCACGACATCCGCGCCTGCCAACAGTAATTTTGTGGCATCCTCGGCAGTATGGATCCCGCCCGTCGCACCCAGTGATAATTGGGTACGACCGTAAAGAATGGCAATCCAACGCATGGCCAACAGGGCGTCGGTGGAATTGGAAGGGGAAAGACTCGAAACCAGCCGCATGCTGTCGATATTGATATCCGGTTGGTAGAAACGATTAAATAATGCTACACCGTCGGCACCGGCTCCCTCAAGCTGCTTCACCATGTGGGAAATGGAGCTAAAGGATGGTGATAGCTTCATGTTTACGGGTATTGCGATGTGCTGCTTGAGATCCCGCAACAAGGTTAAATAGCGTTTTTCCACCTCCGCGCCGGACTGACTTGGGTCGGCGGCCACATAATAGACGTTCAACTCCAAGGCATCGGCACCTGCCTCCTCGAGAACGCGCGCATTTCTAATCCAGCCACCCGGCGTAATCCCATTAAGACTCGCAATGATGGGTATATCCAACGCTTGCTTAAGGGCAACAAGCTGTTCCAGATAGCGGTCCAGACTCGACATGAAGTCTTCCTGCTCCTGGGCGGGTAGGAAACTCTCGGCTTCGCCAAAACCCGTATCCTGATGGTAAAGGAAACGAACCAATGTCTCTTCTTCCGCTACCAGCGCCTCCTCGAATAACGAAGACAAAATAAGCGCGGCAGCCCCAGCATCCTCCAATGCCCGCGCCGCATCCAGGCTTCGGGATAGAGGAGATGCCGATGGCACCAGCGGGTTTTTTATGGTTATGCCGAGGTATTTTGTGGTTAAGTCCATGGTGTTTTCAGAAAATCGGATTTATAGCACAGTTGAATAATGGCGCACGGTTTCTTTTACGATAATTGTAATCTCTCATTAATTGCTGGAGGTGGTTAATGGGAAATTACTACTTCAACATCATAAAAATGCCCGGGATTTTCGACAATTGATCGAGATAATACTCCCGCTATCCAGGGAAATAGTATTGTCTTCGAGCTTGAGGAACCGCCATACGTTGACGGAATGGATGCCCCAAAAGATCCTGGACATCCTGAATTAGGAACAGAAAAGTCGTTTTGTATCTTTTTCTACGGAGAAGTCTTCGTATCGCCTGTTTAATCTCCAAACATATTCACCCACGACAGAGGGAGTTCAACGCAACAGAGCCGCAACCAAAGACACAAGTCACAAGTCACAAAAAATAGTGCCCACAAAAGTCACGAAAAATGGACTCCAGGATTTTTTCGTGTTTCCCGTGACTTTCGTGGACAACATGATCCCTCAGAACCGGAATTATCCCTTCAGAATCTTCATAGCCTGCTCATCTTCAAAGTCCGTCATGAAAGGAATACCGGTTTCTTTCTCAGTTTGGCGATTAGCGGAGAAAATGTCCGAGCGCGAAATTTCCGAAAGAGAAAACTTACGAGCTCCGGCCATGAATTGCTGAAGTCCCGCTGCTAATTTATCCGCCAGTGTCCAGGAAGCAATCGCGCCAAACGGAACATTCTTGATCTCTTTATTCCCGACTTTCTTGCGAACCTCGTGATAACCGGCAAAGATTTCCTCTTCGGTTGCACCAAAATTCTTGACCGCCGAAGGAAGCTTATCCCAATTCCCGTTAACGCTCTCCCGCCGATCCGAATAAAGCACCCCTTCGATATTCGATCCCAAAAAGGCCGGGATCATCAGCGCACGGCCCATGCAAATCAATTTTACGAAGGGCGAACCAAGGGCCATGGCCTTGAAGATGTGATCTTCACGGGCCAATCCACCGGCAAACGAGAGATCCACCACTTCCTTTCCCCGCGCTTCAAGGATTTTCGCATATTGGTAAGCTTTGGCATGCAGATGAATCGACGGTACTCCCCAAGCCTCCATCATGTTCCAGGGACTCATACCGGTTCCCCCACCGGCACCGTCAATTGTCAGGAGATCAAGCTCGGTATCCGTTGCAAACTTAATGGACATGGCCAAGGCTTCCATTCCGTAAGCGCCTGTTTTTAGAGAGATGCGCTGATAGCCAAGTTTTCTCAGATAGGCCACGGATTCTTTGAAGCTAGATTCCACCTCTTCAGCCGAGGAAAGTCCCGGATAGCCCAGGCGACTGTGGCGGGCAAAAGAACTGATAGCCCCTTTCTTAAAAGCCTCCTGAACCTCGGGAATGCGTGGATCGGGATCCACTACATAACCGCGATTTTTCAGAAACAGCGCATAATCAAGGCTTGTAACCTGGATCTCGCCACCAATATCCTTGGCGCCCTGTCCCCATTTGAGTTCGATGATAACCTTATCACCGTATTTTTCGATAACATATTCCGCCACGCCATTACGTGTATCTTCCACATTGAGCTGAACGATGATCGCCCCATAACCATCGTAATAACGCAGGAAACTATCAATGCGGCGATCGAGCTCCGGGGACTTGGAGATCCTGCCGTTAGTGATTTCG
>JABDQX010000458.1 GCA_013042035.1 Gammaproteobacteria bacterium | reverse complement strand
CAGGAAGAAGAGTTCAAGAAGTATCTGGCCTCTGGGAAGTTGGATGCCTTTATTTCTCGCATAGAGGAGGTACTTATGAAAACTGCAAGGGCCTCGGATATCCCTGGTTTCGATGTCGCGATAGCATTTGGTTTGGCAACCCTGCCGAAATATGTTCTGGAAATTACTCCGAAAGGCAGGGATTTCTTTGAATGGTTGCTGCTTCAGGAAACTCAACAAGTTACAGACTAAAGTCGGTAAGTTATCGAGTCCTTTAAGCATGCGTAGAGGGGTAAGTCCCCGATGCCGCAGCTAAAGGGCGCGAATCCCAACACACGGCACCCAACATGGTTGAGATCTGGAACGTTGGAGTCGCTGCGCAAACTGATTTTACCCTCCCTGAATCCCGTAATTGGGCGCTTCCTTGGTAATATGCACATCGTGCACATGACTTTCCTGAATGCCCGCTGCCGTCACCCGTACAAAGGAAGTCTTTTCCCGCAGATCGCACAAAACGGGTGATCCGGTATAGCCCATGCTCGCGCGCAAACCGCCAAGGAGTTGGTGGATCACCGTCGTCAGTGGTCCTTTGTAAGGTACGCGCCCTTCGATTCCCTCGGGAACAAGTTTCTCCAATTCCGTAATCTCTTCCTGAAAATAGCGATCCCGCGAGCCATGTTGTCCGGACATGGCACCCAGGGAGCCCATCCCCCTATAGGATTTGTAATAACGGCCCTGGTAGAGTTCCACTTGGCCTGGGGACTCTTCGGTACCGGCGAACAATCCGCCGATCATCACCGACCATGCCCCGGCGGCAATGGCCTTGGCGATATCGCCGGAGTAGCGTATGCCGCCATCGGCGATAATCGGGATATCCTGGCCGTGCAGTGCATTGCTTACATTGGAAATGGCCGTTATCTGTGGCACCCCGACACCAGCGACTATCCGCGTGGTGCAGATGGAGCCCGGACCTATTCCTATCTTTACCGCATCGGCACCCGCATCGACCAGTGCCAATGCGGCATTGCCAGTGGCAATATTACCGGCAATCACTTGAATCTCCGGGTAATGGTTTTTTAGCCAGCGGACCCGGTCCAATACGCCCTTGGAATGCCCATGGGCCGTATCCACCACCAATACATCCACGCCTGCATCGACCAGGGCCGAGACCCGCTCTTCGGTACCCGCGCCAGTGCTGATGGCCGCGCCTACTCGCAGGCGCTGATGATCATCTTTACATGCGTTGGGGTATTCGGTCGCCTTTTGAATATCCTTGACCGTCACCAATCCCCGCAATTGAAAATTATCATTGACTACCAACACCTTTTCGATACGGTGTTCGTGGAACAATTGCCTGACCTCATCCGGGCCTGCGCCTTCGTGCACGGTGATCAGGCGATCGGCGGGGGTCATGACCGTGGAAACGGGTTCCCCCAATCGCGTTTCAAACCGCAGATCCCGGCTGGTTACGATGCCCACCAGGACATTGTCATCCACGACAACGGGAACCCCGGAGATCTTCTGGTGACGGGTAAGATAGTTCACCTCCTGAACGGTGGTTCGCGGGGAGACCGTGATGGGATCCTTGATAACACCACTTTCGAATTTTTTGACCATTCGAACCTGGCGCGCCTGCTGCTTGGCGCTCATGTTTTTATGGATGATCCCAATACCGCCTTCCTGAGCCATGGCAATCGCCAGACGGTCTTCCGTCACCGTATCCATGGCCGCCGAGATAAGGGGGATATTGAGTGAGATTTCACGTGTTATCCTGGTTTCCAGGCGCACCTGACGCGGCAGAATATCCGAGTAATCAGGGGCCAGCAGGACATCGTCGAATGTGAGAGCTTGTTCGGTGATGCGCATAGTGGCTTAATTCGTAATTTTGAATTTCCACGACATCCGGTTCCCACGCGCTCGCATGGGAACCGGGTCGAATGCCGCTATGGACAACGGCGCTTGCGGCGGGAGATTACTTGGAGATATCCAACTGGAATTTGACAGGCCCACGGTATTTGATGCCGTCTTTTCCGGTGAATTCTCCATTGACGGGAGATCTCTTGTTGTAGGGGCTCGTGAGAATCGCTACGTGGCCACCTGGGAACGGTACGCATTCCACCACATCATCCTTAATGTACTGGTTGGCCGCCGTTGCACAGACTTTGGTTACCAGATCATCCCTTACGGCATAGTTT
>JABDQX010000456.1 GCA_013042035.1 Gammaproteobacteria bacterium | reverse complement strand
CTACCAACGCCAGTTGAATCGTGAACGCTTCGTGGCGCGTGTCGAATCCGTCGTCGATGTTGGTGTCGAAGCGGTTTATGACGTTCATGTGCCGGGCATAAATACCTTCGATGCCAACGGACTACATGTGCACAATTGCGGCGAACAGCCACTCCCTCCTTACGGTTCGTGCCTTTTAGGCTCTCTCAACCTCACCAAATTCGTCCTGGATCCCTTTACGCCGGAATCTCGTTTCGACTGGGAAACCTTCTGTGAAACCGTGGGAATCTTCACGCGCATGTTGGATAACGTGGTGGAGATCAACGGTTTGCCGTTACAACAGCAACAAGATGAAATCACCTCCAAGCGACGCCACGGCATGGGCTATCTGGGTCTGGGTTCCACGCTGACCATGCTTGGTATGCGTTATGGCGACAAGGAATCGGTCAAATTTACCGAGCGGGTTACCCGCGAGATGGCCGTAGAGGGTTGGCGGATGGGATTGGCCCTGGGAAAGGAGAAGGGAGCTGCCCCTATTCTGGAGAAGGAATATACCGTCACCGAGGAAATGCTTCGCCTTCGCCCGGAGATGGCCCGTGATGGTATTTCGGTGGGGGATAAATTGCAGGGCAAGGTACTCCACACCCGCTACAGCCGTTATATGCAGCAGCTTGCGGCGATCGACCCCGCGTTGGTGGATGAGCTTGCCGAGGTGGGTTGTCGTTTTACTCACCACACCTCCATCGCGCCCACCGGTACCATTGCCCTGTCTCTTGCCAATAACGCCAGCAACGGCATCGAGCCGAGTTTTGCCCATCAATACTCCCGCAATATCATCCGCGAGGGGCGAAAAACCAAGGAAAAACTCGATGTCTACTCCTTTGAGTTGCTGGCTTTCCGGCAATACATTGATGCCGATGCATCGCCTTTTGCCGACAAGGTGCGCAACCGCCTGCCGGACTATTTCATCACTGCCCAGGATATCTCTCCCCGGCAACACGTGGATATGCAGGCCGCCGCCCAGAAATGGATCGATTCGTCCATCTCCAAGACCATCAACGTGCCCAGCGATTTCCCTTATGATGACTTCAAGGATATCTATCAATATGCCTATGAAAAGGGGCTCAAGGGCTGCACCACCTTTCGCTTCAATCCCGAGGCGTTCCAGGGCGTGCTGGTGACGGAACAGGATCTGGAAAACACCATCTATTCCTTTACGCTGGAAGATGGCGCCACCGTCAGGCTAAAAGGCAATGAAGAGGTGGAGTACGACGGAGAGATGCATACCGCGGCGAATCTGTATGACGCGCTCAAGGAGGGGTATTACGGGAAATTCTGAGGAGCACTGCCACCAAAAGGGGCTCACACGAAGGCGCTCTTAGCGAGGCACTGGTCGGGCAGGTTGTATTGGAAGAATTGGATTTGTTGGTAGACTGTCAGCGCCAGACATTGGCCCCGCGCCCGGAATCGCCCATTTATCCGTCGTTGAAGATGAAACAGGCAAAATCATGACGACCAGAATCAACAAAAAAATCGTCGGCTACGACGTGGAAACCACCGAGTCCGAAGCGGCGGCGCTGCTGAAATCCGAAGAGAAGGTGAAAAAAACCGCCGATGTCATTCAGATGCACGAGCGGCTCGAGCGGCCCGATGCCCTGCTTGGTAGTACCTACAAGGTGAAGACCCCGTTATCGGAACACGCCCTGTATGTCACCATCAACGACATCGTTCTCAATCCGGGTACCGAACACGAACAACGCCGGCCCTTCGAGATCTTCATCAACTCCAAGAACATGGACCACTTTCAGTGGATCGTGGCCCTGACCCGGATTATTTCCGCGGTCTTCCGTAAAGGGGGCGATGTTACGTTCCTGGTGGAGGAACTGCGCTCGGTGTTCGACCCGCGGGGGGGCTACTTCAAGAAAGGCGGCAAATTCATGCCGTCGCTGGTGGCCGAGATCGGCGATAGCATAGAGTGTCACCTGCGCACCATCGGCATGATGAAGGTCCAGGAAATGGACGAACACCGCAAGGCCATGCTGGCGGAAAAACGCGCTCAGTTCGATGCCCAGGGTGCCTCCCAGTCCCAGCCCGACAGCGATTTCCCGGAAAGCGCCGAGTTTTGTGCCCAGTGTCATACCCGGGCAGTGGTGTTGATGGACGGCTGCATGACCTGCCTGAGTTGCGGCGATTCGAAGTGCGGGTAAATGTTACAGGCCAAAATACGCCCGGCATGATGCCACATCTTCCCTGATCTGACGTTCCAGGGCCGCGAGCGAATCGAAACGCTGCTCATTGCGGAACTTGTGCAGTAAGGTTACCTCTATCAGGCGGGTGTACACGTCGCCGTCGAAATCCAGCAGATGCACTTCCATGAGGCCGCGCACACCGCACACCGTGGGGCGGGTGCCGATGTTGGCGATCCCTGGTATGGGGTTGGCCGCCAATCCGTGAACCTCCACCGCAAAGACCCCCGTGACCGGTAGCTCCCGGCGATGGAGATCGATATTCGCGGTGGGAAAACCCAATGTCGTCCCTCGGCGATCCCCGTGGATGATGCGGCCAAACAGGCTGTATTGTCTGCCGAGCAACGCCTGCGCGGTTGCCAGATCGCCATTGCCGAGGGCATCCCGTATCCGGGTGCTGCTGACCCGATCGCCTGCCACGAAACAGGTTTCCATCTGACCCACTTCGAATCCCAGCCGCTTTCCCGCCGCCATGAGCAACGCCACATCGCCTTCCCGACGACGGCCGAAGCGAAAATCATCGCCTACCAGCACGTATCGGGCGCCTAGTCCCCGGTGCAGCAGCCGCTCGATAAACTCGGGCGCCATCAATCCGGCAAGGCGCTGATCGAATCGCAGGCAACAGACCCGATCCAAGGGAAGTCCGCCGAGCGCCATTAGTTTTTCCCGGAGTCTCGTCAGGCGTATCGGCGCCGAATCCGGGACAAAAAACTCCCTGGCCTGGGGCTCGAAGGTGACCAGGACCGTTGGCAGGGCCATTGTCTCCCCCACCTTCGCCAGTTGCGCCAGCACGGCCTGATGGCCCAGATGGATACCGTCGAAGTTGCCAATCGTGACGACGCAACCACGATGGCCGGCGTGCAGGTTATGTAGTCCGCGGATCAATTCCATAGTGGTCGGTTCCTGTTCGTGGCAGCGGATTCAGGTTGATGGGCGCATTTTTGCCATTCCTCGCACAACTTGCGAAATGATCGGCTGCGATTGCGCGCCAGTTCCAGATCGAACATCGCCGCAAATGCCGGTTGGTCAGTGACCTCCCGATACTTTTGACCGGAAGGCATTTGTTTCCCGATCCAGCCCTTTGCGTTGCGAATGGTATCCGGATCGGAAACCGCTTTTTCCGGGCAGGAAAAACCACGCTGCCCATCCACAGAGGAAGCAGCGGCAATAAACCAGGCCTCGAACTCCCGATTTGCCAGAACCACGGATACCCGACGATGAGGGACTACGGCCTTTGCCTGCTCCAGAATCCGTGCGCCCAATTTCGCAGGACAGTCGTCGTCCGCGTCCAGCAGAATCAGGATCCAACCATTGTCTCTGGATTTACTGGTTGCCAACAGCAAATGTTTTCGGAACTCTTCATGACGCTTGAGAAAACGGTCGCGATGTATACGAATCGGAACGGTTACCTCGATTTGGCATAATGGGGATAACCATGCACATAGCCTGCGCAATAAGACAGGGACGGTTTCTACCTCTCCATGTCCTTCCACAATCGCGGAAATCCTGATCATGGTGTTTGTTCCCCAAACAGATCGAATTGACGATGTTTCTTTTGCTCGTGGATTGCCGTGGGATCCGGTTCCAATTGATTCATCCGCAGCAATTCACCGACAGAGAAGAGGCGATCATGTACGATTTTTCTCGATCCCTTATCCAGGGGTGCTAACTGGGTGTCTCCGCTATCAGATACTATCGTAAGCAGAGATTCCACCGGTAACGCCATATCATCCAGGAGATCCGGGCTGTGACTGGTTACGATGATCTGTGTATTCTCCGATGCCCGTTCCAGGGCCTCGCGCAGGGCACCCGAGGCTGCCGGATGCAGGGCGGTTTCGGGCTCCTCGATGCCAATCAAAGAAGGGGAATAGTCTCGATTTCCCTGGAACAGAGCCGTTAATATACCCAGGGCGCGTAATGTACCATCCGACATGTTCTCAGCAAGAAATTGCAGAACCATAACACCTGCGATAGCTTGGCGAGATTCCATAAACTCTAGTGTTTCCATTGTCCCCACCTGCCGTCGCTTTACGTTATGGATCATGGGAACCACTATGTGCAGATATTCTTGGATTCTCTCTATGGATTCTGGCGCAGTGCGCTCCAGATGACCGATGACACTGGCGATATTCTCCCCGGACGATTTCAAAAACCGGCCATCCTGGGGTTTTTGGTATTCGCGGATGAGCTTGGGATTAAGGTTGTAGAAACCCATGCTCGTCAAGGCATCGAACACCGGTCGGAATGCTGGCAGGCCGGAGACACTTACCAACGCCAATCGATCCTGCATAATAGCCGGAAAGGTTTTCTCGCTGGTTTCACGTACCTGGCCCTGTTCAACGCGGAAAAAATGTTTATAGTTCTCTTTATCACGTATCGTGCATTCTTCTTTTTGAACCTCATATCCTCCTTCCGGGAGAACCCCCACCTCGAATGCATAATAACCTGAACGCCCATCGCGTATTCGGAACACCAGCCTGATGCCAAAGCTAGTCGAGCGTCCGATACTCTGCTCGATAGTATGTCGCCGCACCCCGAAAATTCCCCCACGCTCACTCAGGGCATTATCCAAAGTGCCGCTCAAGGCATCGCGCACGAAATGCAAGGCATCCAGAAAATTACTCTTTCCCGAGCCATTGGGGCCGACCAGATACGTCAGCGGACCCAGCCGTACATCGCAATGGGCAATGCTTTTGTAATTACGCAGTATTACGCGGGTCAGGAAAGTGGCTGTGGTCATTGTAAACCTTGAGAATTCTTCTCTATCACGTAGATAAACAAATATCGTTTCCCGCTAACGTAACCGCTGAAAGCAGTTACGCTAGCGGGAAACGATATCCCGCAAACGCATGCCGAGCAGAATCAATGCGCAAAAATAGCCCAATGCGCCCATCGATATCAATCCAACCAGCCGGAGGGAACGCGTCGCAAGATCGGCGGAGAACCACATCGAAGACTCTCCTTTCATGAACCACAACAGCCCCATCATGACAAGGCCCGCGATGGACACCCGCAATGCAAACACTCCCCAGCCCGGTCCCGGATGATAAATCCCCTGACGACGCAGTCCCATATATAAAAGCCCCGCATTGAGGAATGCCGACAGGGTAGTCGCAAGCGCAAGCCCGGCGTGGGCAAGCGGAAAGACCAATATCAGGTTCAGAACCATATTCGCCAGCATGGCAATCACGCCGATCCGAACCGGTGTCCGGGTGTCTTGTCTGGCGTAAAAACCTGGTGCCAGGACCTTGATGAAGGCGAAACCGAGAAGCCCCAATGCATAGGCAATCAGGCTCCGGCTTGCCATTTCGATATCGTATTCCCCCAGCGCGCCATATTGAAACAATGTCGTCAGCATGGGCGTGGCCAGTACGGCAAGTCCGATGGCCGCCGGCAGCGCAATCAACAGGGTAAGACGCATTGCCCAATCCAGGGTGCCGGAGAACTGGGTCATGGAACCCTCGGTATGCTTTCTGGATAGACTGGGCAGGATTGCGGTCGCCAGCGCGATGCCGAATACCCCCAGGGGAAACTCCATGAGACGGTCGGAATAATATAACC
>JABDQX010000451.1 GCA_013042035.1 Gammaproteobacteria bacterium | reverse complement strand
GTGCCACACCATTGATTATCTCTATTGCCCGTCGCCACGATCCCGTTACCAGATTGCTTTTGACCAAAGGCGCAAATCCTAACGCATTCGATAGGGATGGTCAGACGGCTTTGAGTGAGGCATCGGCCGTGGGAGATGAGGATACGGTGGACTTATTGTTGAGATATGGAGCCGACCCAACCCAACATTTTGGGAAAATGAAATAAAGCGAGCGTAGGTAATAAAGAGCCGGTTACAACACTCTCGATACGGTTGTGGATACTGAGCGCAAGATGTTTTTTTGTGCGATGTTTTGTAACCGGTTTTTTGCACACAAGTCGGAATAAATATACGAGAGACGAATATGATACGGGCATTATCGGTATGGTTGCTGGGACTGGTGATGGGGATGGCCCTGGTTACTGACTACGTTGCCGCTGGCGATGATTTGAACAAACAACTTCGACTTGCTGTCGCAAAAGGTGATGTCGAAACCGCCGGGGAGTTACTGGATCATAATGACGTAAATGTGAATGCCAACAATGAGTTTGGCAAGGGACCTCTTATGATTGCGGTAGAAGGGGGTAATATGGAAATCGTTGCCCTTTTGTTGAACCGAGGAGCCGACGTCAATGCTAGAACCAGAGCGGGGGCGACACCACTTACCTTTGCTGCTGAAAACGGACAATTCATGACGACGGCTCTTCTCCTGGAACGTGGTGCTCATATCCATGACCGTACGCGTGCCGGTTGGGATTCGCTCATGGTTGCGGCGCGGTACGGCATAACACCGATGGTGGAACAACTGCTTTTTAAGGGAGCGGATGTAAAGGCGTCGGATAAAAACGGTAAAACGGCTCTCATGCACGCAGCGATCAAGGGGCATGCCGATACAGTCAAACGCCTCATTGATGCGGGTGCTGAATTGGAGTCACGCAACACACTTGGCGCTACGGCGTTGATACTGGCCACTGACTGGGGCCACATTGATGTCGTGCGGGTATTGATACACTCAGGTGCAAATATCGAATCACAGGATGGCTACGGCGCCACGCCATTGATTGCCGCCGCTGCCCGTCGCCACGAGCTTATGGTCAAGTTGCTTTTGACCGAAGGCAAGGCCAATGCCAACGCACACGACAACGATGGTTATACGGCTTTGATGGAAGCTGCATCCGTGGGAGACGTCGATATCGTCGATCTATTATTGAAAAATGGGGCGAATCCAGTCATGAAGAACAATCCTGGGGATACAGCACTCGCTATTGCCAGGAGCAAGCGCCACAAAAACATTATTCGCCTGTTGGAAAAACAATAAGCAAGGATAAAAAAGGCCCCACGAAGTGGGGCCATGCCAGATACACCAGATACAACCGAACGCGCAGTAGTCGGGATTATGGAGAATGCGCATCTCGCCAGTACTTGGGGAAATCCGGATTCTGCCAACCGACAGGGGCTATTTTTTCCGGGGACGGGCGCATGCGGGATACATAATCCATCTGCGCGCGGATATCGTGTGCGGTAAAACCTTTAATTTGTTTCACCATCTCCGGATCCGCATTGCGACGCTTACCGTCACGTATCCATTCGAATTGTCGAACCAGATACTCATAATGTTGCCCCTGGATCAATGGCCCATGTTTTTCCGCAACACCTTCTCCATTTTCTCCGTGACAGTCCACACAGTATTCCCGATAGATCTTCTCCCCATGCGCCAAGTCGGTGCCGGGCCCAAGTCCATTGGTAGGTGACATGGGTAACCGCTCAATATATTCAGATACATCGATAATATCCTGGGCGGTAGGCAAAACCTCTCTCAGTGCAAAGGGAAACATGGTGGGGTTGTCACGATTTCCCATGCCGATATCGATAAGCTGTTTGATTTGGACAACGCGTAATTGCCCTGCAATCTGCGGATAATACCCATCTTCCCGTCCCCAGCCTTCCGGCTCGTGGCATACCGCGCAAATAACGTAGACCTTTTTACCATTTTCCAGATTCGGGGTTAGCTGCATCACTTTATCTACATCATCCTTGCTATATTCAAACGAGTAATCACTTCCATCGAATTCCTGTGCAACGCCAACACGACCATACAGTGCGCAGAGAAGAATAAAGCCCGCAATTGCCACTAAATTCCCACGGTGTGCGACTTTCCATCGTAAGCTACCCATTTTCGGTAAACACCATTTTTTAGCCGTGTTTCTTAAAGCTGGCAACCGACCAAAGATAGGGGAAGGTCGAAAAATTACACACGAAATTGATTTTAATTTGTTATCAGTCATCATCAAATTCCTCGTCTATGACGTCTCAACCGCACATTTTGCCACTGTTCCGGTGATATTTCCGCACTTTTTTCTCGCACGGCTTTGCAGGCTTGGTATTCATCTTCGTTCCACATATCGTAAGTGCGATCGGTAACCACTATTGTTGTAACGCTTCATTCAAAGGCACGGCGCGCCCATCATCGGTGATAAAGTACCCATTCTGAGTCGGAGATATCATTCGTTTGTTTTGGGGAAGCAAAACAAGCATGGACGCTTACCGACCACCTCGGTTATTCTATGCGCTCTTTGTCGGCGGCACTATCTAGCGAAGTGCTTGCCATCCTAGTACTAAATACCTAACTAAAACAAAAGAATAACGCTTATGAACCTGCACGAATATCAAGCAAAACAACTCCTGGCTGATTTCGGCGCTCCCGTCCAAAAGGGGGGACCCGCCCATTCCGCCGAGGAGGCAAGAGAACGGGCCAGGGAAATCGGAGGAGAATGTTGGATGGTCAAGGCCCAGGTACACGCCGGTGGGCGTGGCAAGGCCGGTGGCGTCAAGATGGTGAAGAGTCAGGACGAAGTGGCAGAGCTTACAAAATCCTATCTCGGAACCCGTCTGGTCACCAAACAGACAAACGCCGACGGTCAACCGATAAACACGGTATTGATCGCGGAGGCCAGCGATATCGAACGGGAACTCTATCTGAGCATGCTGGTCGACCGAGGGAAAGGACGCGTCGCCATCATCGCCTCGGCCGCTGGTGGTATGAACATTGAAGAAGTTGCCGCCACGCAACCCGATAAGATCGTCACTGTTCTCATCAATCCCGCCGCCGGATTGCAAGGCTACGAAATCCGTAGGATAGGCTTCGTATTGGGGCTGAATGCCGAACAGCGCAAACAGCTTGGCAAAATGCTGCAAGGTTTCTATCGGCTATTCCTGGAAAAGGATCTAAGCCTCATAGAGATCAATCCATTGGTCGTGACGCCCCAGGGCGACCTGCTCTGCCTGGATGCCAAGATTACTGCCGATGATAATGGTCTGTTTCGTCATCAGGACATAGAAGAGATGAACGATCCTTCCCAGGATGACGAGCGTGAAACTCGAGCCAAAAGCTGGGATCTCAGCTATATCGCCCTGGATGGAAATGTTGGCTGCATGGTCAATGGGGCCGGGCTTGCCATGGCTACCATGGATATCATCAAACTTTCCGGGGGAGAGCCTGCAAACTTCCTGGATGTCGGCGGAACCGCTACCAAAGAGCGGGTTGCCGAAGCCTTCAAGATTATCCTGTCCGATACCAAGGTAAAAGCCCTGTTGGTGAATATCTTCGGTGGTATCGTACGCTGTGACGTGATTGCCGAAGGCATTATTGCGGCGGTAAAAGAAGTTCATGTCAGCGTACCCCTCGTCGTGAGGTTGGAAGGCACCAATGTGGAACGGGGCCGGGAACTGCTGGATAAAAGTGGACTTGATGTCATCAGCGCCAGCACACTTTCCGACGCGGCCGCGAAGGTCGTCGCAGCCATTTAAACAAGGGCACTAACCTTCAGGGTAAGAACATGAGCATTTTCATTGACAAAAATACCAAGGTAATCGTTCAGGGATTTACCGGCAAACAGGGAACCTTTCATACCGAGCAATCCATTGCCTACGGCACCAAAATGGTCGGCGGCGTGACCCCCGGGAAAGGTGGGCAAACCCATATCGGACTCCCGGTATTCGATACCGTACACGATGCCGTAAAAGAAACCGGGGCCACTGCCAGTGTTATTTATGTGCCGCCCGGATTTTCCGCCGATGCGATACTGGAAGCGGCCGATGCGGGTATCGAACTCGTGGTGTGTATCACCGAGGGCATACCGGTACTGGATATGTTGACGGTGAAGGCTACGTTGGCAAACTACCCCAACACCCGTCTTGTGGGACCGAACTGCCCCGGCGTCATCACCCCTGGTGAATGCAAGATTGGCATTATGCCGGCCCATATCCACAAACCGGGTAGCATCGGCATCGTTTCCCGCTCCGGTACGCTCACTTACGAGGCTGTTCACCAGACAACCCTGGTGGGACTCGGACAAAGCACTTGTGTCGGTATCGGTGGTGATCCGTTGAATGGTACCAACTTCATCGACTGCCTTTCCCGATTCCAGGAAGACGATCAGACCACGGGCATCATTATGGTTGGTGAGATCGGTGGTGGCGCGGAAGAAGAGGCAGCCGAGTTCATCAAGCAGAATGTCAACAAACCGGTGGTTGCGTACATTGCTGGTGTAACGGCTCCTCCGGGTCGACGCATGGGACATGCCGGTGCCATTATTTCGGGTGGAAAAGGAACCGCCGAGGCAAAATTCGAAGCATTGGAGGCCGCCGGTGTACGGACGGTCCGAACCCCGTCTGAAATGGGCGATGCCATCCTGGAGCGGGTTGGGGCCTAGCGTGTAATGATTTTGCCTGGCAAAATCATATATGGCCCTGCTTCGCGGGGCCGAAGATACTGCTTGTTCCCACGCGTGTGCGTGGGAACACATGTTGCTAGTTCAGGGTTTCTTGTTTACCCTACATCATCAACTGGAGAGGTGTCCGAGCGGCTGAAGGAGCACGCCTGGAAAGTGTGTGTACGTTAATAGCGTACCGAGGGTTCGAATCCCTCCCTCTCCGCCAGTTAGGAATCTTTTACGGTGAAGTTACCGCAGACCATATTTTTCCTACAGAACCATCTACGCTGAAGCCTTCTTCTCCATCAATCGAACAAAATGCTCGAACAGTGCTCTCGTATCTTGGGGGCCTGGGCTTGCCTCTGGATGTCCCTGGAAACCGAAGGCAGGCCGATCCGTGAGATGAATCCCTTGCAAAGAGCCATCGAACAAAGATTTGTGAGTGATGCGGATGTTTTCTGGAAGGCTATTTTCGTCTACGGCAAAACCATGATTCTGGCTGGTGATTAGAACATTCCCCGTGTCGAGTTCCTGTACGGGGTGATTTGCGCCATGGTGACCGAATTTCATCTTTACGGTCTTTGCGCCGCTGGCTAGAGCCAACAATTGGTATCCCAGGCAGATACCGAAAA
The DNA here is from genome assembly GCA_013042035.1 of Gammaproteobacteria bacterium. GTDB lineage: Bacteria > Pseudomonadota > Gammaproteobacteria > HK1 > HK1 > JABDQX01. The sequence continues at coordinate 5,371 of JABDQX010000451.1, read as the reverse complement.
GAGGCATACCTTTGGCTAGCAAGGTACGAATGGCGGAAATGGCGTACTCGCACGGTGCCGGATCTCCCGGGCCATTGGATAAAAATACACCGTCAGGTACGTATTCAAGCACTTTCTCTGCGGGAGTTTTGGCCGGGACAACCGTTATTCGGCAACCATGAGCGGCGAGCAACCTAAGGATATTATGTTTTATTCCAAAGTCATATGCGACGACATGCCATGAGTGTTCGCTGCGCGCCATTTCCTCGAAACCGACGAGGGTTGCTGTGTTCCAGGTTCCTTGATCCCACTGATAGATATAGTCTGTGGTAACCTCTCTCGCCAGATCCATGCCCTGGATGCCGGGAAACGCGCGCGCCGCTTCGATAGCTTGCGTTTCGTCACACGCGCCTCTCCTTGTCATGATGCAGCCATTTTGCGCGCCTTTGTCTCGTAGGATGCGAGTCAGTCTACGAGTGTCGATGCCGGCGATACCGACGGTCCCATGTTCTCGAAGAAACGTGGGTAGATCGTGCCGTGCACGCCAGTTGCTGAAGCGCGCGGGCAAATCGCGGATAATGAGCCCAGTGGGGTGCACACCGTTGGATTCCTGATCCTCCTGATTTGTGCCTACGTTTCCGATATGAGGATAGGTCAAGGTAACGATTTGTCGAAAGTAGGATGGGTCGCTCAGGATCTCCTGATAGCCGGTCATTGCGGTATTAAAAACCACCTCACCGACTACCTGGTCGTCAGCACCAATGGATTGTCCCCAAAATACGCTGCCATCTTCGAGCGCAAGAAGCGCGGGGAGGGTTGCTGTGGATTTCACCATATCTCCTGTAAATTCCGACCGCGCCGGAATTTATCACGCACCATCCGAAGAAACAAATAATTTTGCATAGTAAATCACTATGAGCACAAATTGCCATGGATAGATTGACAATTACGTGACCTATAGGTATTTTGCGCACTCATTTTAATTTGATGCTACATTGTCGCTAAGGCAAGACTTCGTTGAAACAAGACTCATGAGAACTTCTTTTAAAACTTTCTCCGCGAGACCTGCGTCCATAACCCATGGATGGTATCTCGTGGATGCAAATGGCAAAACGCTTGGGCGTTTGGCTAGTGAGATTGCGCGTCGTTTGCGAGGCAAGCACAAGGCAATCTATACCCCCCATATGGATACTGGTGACTACATCGTTGTCATCAACGCGGATAAGGTTCGCGTTACTGGGAAAAAAACCACGGACAAAATGTACTATCGTCACTCTGGTTACCCGGGTGGGATCAAGTCGGAAAGCTTCGAACAGCTGATGCTAAAGAAGCCAGGGCGAGCACTTGAGATTGCTGTCAAGGGTATGTTGCCAAGAGGACCTCTGGGGCGCGCCATGTTCCGAAAGCTGCGAGTGTTCGCCGGGGCCACACACAACCATGTGGCGCAGAAGCCGGAACCCTTGGATATCGGTGGTGTCGTTCAAAGTTAGCGCTGTCCCTGTCCATTTATTGAATACCGCTTAGTATTCAAGGCTTCACGTAACGAAAAAAATCATTGAGAAATAGCGAATGGAAACAGCAGTGTACTATGGTACTGGTCGCCGAAAATCATCAACCGCGCGCGTATACATAAGGCGAGGCAGTGGTCTTATCCGTGTGAATCGGCGTCCATTGGACGAATATTTTGGCCGCGAGACATCTCGAATGGTTGTTAGGCAACCGTTAGGCATAGAGGATATGGTCGATAAGCTGGATGTCGATGTGACGGTTTTAGGTGGTGGAAACACCGGTCAGGCTGGCGCGATTCGTCATGGTATTACACGAGCCCTGATGTCCTATGACGAAACATTGCGACCGATATTGCGTAAATCCGGTTTCGTAACGCGGGATGCGCGGGAAGTGGAGCGTAAAAAAATAGGCCTACACAAAGCCCGTAAGCGCCCTCAGTACTCGAAACGATAGTTTTGCGAAGATTATTGGGGGATCGTCTAGCGGCAGGACTACGGACTCTGACTCCGTCAACCTAGGTTCGAATCCTAGTCCCCCAGCCAGTCTGGTGAGGGTATGGGAGGGATTTTGGGAAGTATTATTTTTTTCGCTTTTCCGTTGCCCTTGAGTCCATAACCTTGTTTATGAAGTACCCCGGGACATTATATGTGATCAGTGCTCCGTCCGGAGCTGGGAAGACAAGCCTGGTTCGAGCGCTTGTCGCTGATGACCCAAGGGTTTTGCTCTCCATATCGCATACTACCCGCCTACCCCGTCCGGGGGAGCAAGATGGCGTTCATTACCATTTTGTCAGCAAGTCCGCGTTTCAGGCTATACGCGAAAGAAATGCCTTTCTGGAATGCGCGCATGTCTTTGGAAATGACTATGGGACATCCAGGGAATGGTTGACCGAAAAGCTTTGCCATGGCGTTGACATTATCCTTGAAATTGATTGGCAGGGTGCTCGACAGGTGCGTAAGGAAGTTTCTGGATGTATGGGAATCTTTGTCTTACCGCCATCGCGTGATGCATTGACACAGCGCCTCCTTGATCGAGGGCAAGACGACGAATCGGTGATTGCTGAACGTATGCAAAAGGCAGAGTCCGAGTTGTCTCATTTCGACGAGTTCGATTATTTGATTGTCAATGATGATTTCGATACGGCTTTATCTGATTTGCGGGCGATTTTTCAGGCCGAGAGACTCAGGCAGTTCCGACAGGCACTGCGTTACCGGTCTTTGCTCAACTCGCTATTGGAATAGAGCTGGTATTTTTGATGTTAGTCATATTAGCGAGGCTTTCGTTCTTGACGAACTTTCGAGAATATAAGATTCTCCAAACTTAACTTCCATTGGGACGGTTTGAAATTTTGCCAACATGAAAACTGATAACATTAATCAGGGCAGACGGCGCTTTTTAACGGCAGCAACCACGGTGATAGGTGGAGTAGGTGCTGCTTTTACTGCCGTGCCGTTTGTCAGCTCGTGGCAGCCTAGCGCAAAGGCAAAGGCTATCGGGGCACCCGTTGAGGTAGACATCAGTAAATTGGAATCGGGGCAGCGGCTAACGGTAACTTGGCGCGGAAAACCTGTGTGGGTTGTAAGGCGCACGCAAGATACCTTGGATGCGTTGGCTGAACTCGGTGACAAACTGCGCGATCCCGCATCCGATGTCAAAACGCAGCAACCGAAGTATGCGGTGAACGAGCATCGCGCTCTTAAGCCGGAATTCCTCGTTCTGGTTGGGATATGTACCCACCTTGGTTGTTCGCCTACCTTCGTTAAGGAAACTGACCCGCATTCGTTGGGAGCGGAATGGAAAGGAGGGTTCTTCTGTCCATGCCATGGCTCACGGTTCGATTTGGCGGGGCGCGTTTTCCAAGGTGTGCCCGCACCTACGAATCTTGTAGTTCCTCCCCACGCCTATCTGAGCGATTCGCGAATCCTGATTGGTGTGGATCAAGACTCCATTGATGTGAAACAGCAGATAATCTAATGAAGAACTTGCTGAATGGCTTACTTGGGTGGACGGATGCCCGTTTTCCGCTGACGAAGATGTGGAACGAGCACCTCGCCGATTATTACGCGCCCAAGAACCTAAACTTTTGGTATTTTTTTGGTTCCCTGGCCCTGTTGGTTCTGGTCAATCAGATCCTGACGGGAATATGGCTTACCATGAGCTACAAGCCCGATGCGGAGCTTGCCTTTGCATCGGTCGAATTTATTATGCGGGATGTGGAGTGGGGCTGGTTGATCCGCTATTTGCATTCTACCGGTGCTTCCGCTTTCTTTGTTGTCGTCTATCTTCACATGTTTCGCGGACTGATGTATGGCTCCTACAAGCAGCCCCGCGAGCTATTATGGCTTGTCGGGATGCTTATCTATCTGATGCTTATGGCAGAGGCCTTCATGGGGTATCTGTTGCCATGGGGGCAGATGTCCTACTGGGGTGCTCAGGTTATCGTCTCGTTGTTCGGTGCCATTCCCGTCATCGGAGAAGATTTGACGCTATGGATCCGGGGTGATTACGTTGTTTCGGATGCCACCTTGAATCGGTTTTTCGCGCTGCATGTTATCGCGTTACCCATTGCTTTGCTGGGCTTGGTGGTCGTGCATATCATCGCGCTACATGAGGTTGGTTCCAACAATCCCGATGGCGTTGAAATCAAGAAAAACAAAAACGAGAAAGGCAAACCGGTGGATGGTATTCCGTTTCATCCATATTACACTGTCAAGGATATGGTCGGTGTCGTTGCCTTTTTATTCCTGTTTTCCCTGGTTGTTTTCTTTTGGCCGGAAATGGGCGGCTGGTTCCTGGAAAAGGACAACTTCATACCGGCCAATCCGCTGAAAACCCCTGAACATATCGTGCCGTTGTGGTATTTCACGCCTTTCTATGCGATCTTGCGTGCGATTCCAGACAAGCTCACCGGTGTCCTTGCCATGGGTGCATCGATCGTCATGTTGTTCCTGATACCATGGCTTGAGCAGCATCCCGTCAAGTCGGTCCGTTATCGTAGCCTTCTGTACAAAATGCTGCTGGGTGTGTTTGTTGTTACCTTCGTTATTCTGGGATGGCTGGGTACCCAACCTGCGATGCCTGTACTATCGGAGCTCGGTATGCGGCTGGCAGAGCTATACTTCGGGTTCTTCCTCATCCTTTGGCTTCATAGCAAAGAAGAGCGTCCCTCCGGTACCTATTTCGGTGTGTTTATCGGTGTGCTGATTGTCGTTCTACTGGTGGATATAACCCGGTTTAGCTCGGATAATATGGCTTTGATAGTCATCAGTTCGCTGATTCCAATCGTGTACTTCGGGGTATTTATACTGGGTTCTCTTCTTCCGACGCTTAATAAATCAAAATCCGTTCCGGACAGGTTGACAGTAAAATGAGGAAATCACCATTTCTTGCGGTTGTTTTTTCGCTGGTATCCGCCGTTGCGTTGCTAATGCCGTCGCTTGTCGTGGCGAGTGGAGCCGGTGGTGTAAAGCTCATCGACCCGGATGTTGATCTCAAAGATAAAGCATCTTTGCAGCGGGGAGCGAAGCTTTTCACTGACTATTGCCTGAGTTGCCATAGCGCAAGCTTTATGCGTTACAACAGGATGGCAGCGGATATAGGCCTTACGGATGAGCAGGTCAAAAAAGATATGATGTTTGCTACCGATAAGGTAGGTGACGTTATGAAGGTGGCCATGTCTGCGGATGATGCGGAGGCATGGTTTGGAGTTCAGCCTCCCGACTTATCGGTGGTTTCGCGTTCAAGAGGTTTGGATTGGCTATATTCCTACTTGCTTGGATTTTACGAAGACCCTAATCCCTCCAGACCCTTTGGGGTAAACAACATTGTTTTCCCCGAGGTGGGTATGCCGCATGTTTTATCGGGCCTTCAGGGGGTTCAGAAG
>JABDQX010000437.1 GCA_013042035.1 Gammaproteobacteria bacterium | reverse complement strand
GCGGAGGGGAGATCGAGCTTGTTGAGTACCGGGATGACCTCCAGGTCCTGGTCGAGGGCCGTATAGCAGTTGGCGACGCTTTGGGCCTCGACGCCTTGGGCGGCATCGACGACCAACAAGGCGCCTTCGCAGGCGGCCAGGGACCGGGATACCTCATAGGAGAAATCCACATGCCCCGGTGTGTCGATGAAATTGAGGTTCCAGGTTTTTCCATCCCGGTCGGTATATTTCAACGCGACGCTCTGGGCCTTGATGGTGATCCCGCGTTCGCGCTCCAGATCCATGGAATCCAGGACCTGTTCGGCCATTTCCCGGTTCGTTAATCCGCCGCAGATCTGAATAAAGCGATCGGCCAGTGTGGATTTGCCGTGGTCGATGTGGGCAATGATGGAGAAGTTTCGGATGCTATGCACGGCAAATATTTTCGCTTATGGTTGATTGGTTAAGGGGGATTTCAACAGAAACCAAGAAGGAAGATGGCGTCCACGGAAGACACGGAAATCACGGGAAAAGACGAGGTATTCCTTCCGTGCTTTCCGTGGATATCATCGTTTGTATTTTTGTGGTTTCTGTTTTTTGCTGCGGCCCGGTTGCGCCGGGATCACGCCGGTTTGAATAAATCGGTCGAGAAGTAACGTTCGGCGGTATCGGGGAAAACAGTGATGACAACCTTATCCGGGTTTTGGGTGGCAAGGCGTTTGGCGGCAGCGGCAGCGGCCCCGGAAGAGATACCAACGAACAGACCCTCTGTTTGAGCCAGTTCCTTGGCAACAGCGATGGCCTCATCACTCGAAACCAATTCAATCGATTCAATCAGTTCTGTTTTCAGGATTTTTGGTACGAAGCCCGCGCCGATGCCCTGAATCTTGTGTGGGCTGTGAGCGCCACCGGAGAGTATCGGTGATTCGGCCGGTTCAACGGCGATGATCTTGAGTCCGGGATTTTTTTCTTTTAAATAGCCGCCGGCGCCGGTCAAGGTCCCGCCCGTGCCCACGCCAAAGACGGCGATATCGACTTTACCGGCCAGATCCTGCCAGATTTCCGGGCCGGTGGTCTTGTAATGGAATTCGGGATTGCCGGGATTTTCGAATTGGTTCGGCAGGTAGGCCTTTTTGCTTTCGGCAATTTCCCGGGCTTTTTCGATCGCGCCGTTCATCCCCTTGGGACCCTCGGTGAGGACGATTTCAGCACCCAGGAATTCCAGGATCCGCCGCCGCTCGATGGACATGGTTTCAGGCATCGTCAGCACTAAACGGTAGTTTTTGAGACGGGCGATCCACGCAAGTGCAATGCCGGTGTTACCGCTGGTGGGTTCGACGATAAGATCGCCCGCTTTTAATTCACCTTTTTGTTCGGCGCGCAGGAGCATGCCGCAGGCGGCGCGGTCTTTCACGGAAGAAAGCGGATTGAAGCTCTCGAGTTTGGCGCAAAGCTTTGTTCCGGGCGCGAAGTTTTCAAGGGCGGTAATTGGGGTTTTTCCAATGGCATCAAAACTATTTGACATAACGGCTGTCCCTGAAGGATTGAGTTGTATTCCCATTACGCGGAGCGTGGGAACGAGTAAATCTATTACGCAGCTTCGTGTCTGGCAATCAATTCCCTAACCTCGGCCACTAAATCCGTGGGGACTTCCATGAGTATTCGATCGGGCCGCTTTGGGGGAAATGATACGACCTTTCTACCCGATCGCGCTTGTTTTTGCCGGAGATCGCGACAAATGGCATCTAAATCGTAATTGAATTGCCTCGCATATTCGTCACGATATTTGTGGATTTCTTCGACAATAGGGTCGGCAATCATCGTGAATCCGGTTTGGGCAGGCCTGAAATACCCTTTGTGGGCCGAGGGCTCAAATGAACGACACGTCGTCCATCCTGTCCCTGTTTTTTACGTATATCCTCACAGATCGCATGCAGGTCATAATTGAACTGCCTGGCATATTCGTCACGGTATTTGTGGATTTCTTCCACAATAGGGTCTTTCCACATTACTCGTACCTCCTC
>JABDQX010000435.1 GCA_013042035.1 Gammaproteobacteria bacterium | reverse complement strand
ACTCCAGGCTGTACATGCCGTGATCGGACATCTTGGGCAAAATATCGTCGGGACTGATGCCGTGCTCCCGGTTCTCGGCGAAACCGGCCAGGGAGTTGGCGGCGGCAATCGCCATGTTGTCGGTGATGTGGCGCGCGCGCGCGAGGATTGCGCCTTTGAGGATGCCGGGGAAGCCGAGGGAGTTGTTGGCCTGATTGGGAAAATCTCCCCGTCCGGTGGCGACGATGTAGGCGCCTGCCTCATGGGCGGCGTGGGGGTAGATCTCCGGCACCGGATTGGCCAGGGTGAAGACAATGGCCTTATCGGCCATCGCCCGGATCCATTTTGGTTTGACGACCTCCGGTCCCGGCTGAGAGATGGCGATCAGCACATCGGCCCCCTTGATGGCCTGCTTCATTGTGCCGATTCGGTCAGGATTGGTGCGCTGACAGAGTTCCCACTTCCGGTAAAAGGCCGGGCTCGACTCAATATCGGAACGCGAGCGGGAGAGCGCCCCCTTGGTGTCGAACATCACCACCCGATCCGGGTCGGCCCCGGCGGCCAGAACCAGCCGGGCGGTGGCGGTGTTGGCGGCCCCTGCGCCAAAAAAAACGATACGGACCTGACCGATTTCTTTGTCGGCGACTTTGAGCGCATTGATAAGCCCCGCCAGCGCCACACTGCCGGTGCCCTGGGCGTCATCGTGCCAGACCGGGATCTCGCAATCATCCCGCAGCGCATCCAATACCCGATAGCAGTTGGGCTGGGAGATGTCTTCCAAATTGATGGCGGCGAAGGAGTGCTGAACCATCTTGACGAACTGGATAATCCGTTCCGGATCATTGCGGCCATTGGCGTCCCGGCTGTCGATACACAGCGCCGTGGCGTCCAGTCCACCGAGGTATTTCATCAGCATGGCCTTGCCTTCCATGACCCCGAGCCCACCGGCCGGGGTGACATCGCCATCGCCCAGCACCCGGGTGGAATCGCTGACCACCGCCACGGTATTGCCCCGATTGGTCAGCGACCAGGAGGCGAGGTTGTCATCCCGGATGGTGGTGGAGATGCTGGAGACCCCCGGCGTGTACCAGATGTTGAACCAGGGAAAGCCATACACCCCGGCCTTGGGGACGGTCATGACCTTGCCGCCATAGAATTTGTGGCAACGCAAGGCGAGTTCCTTGAAAAAGCGTGTCTTCGCCCGGGCGAGCTGGTCCGGGGCGAGATCGGCGGGAAGTAATGCAAGCAGATCGATTTGGTTAAGTTCTGTCATGATCGTAGGCCTATTGATTGCGGTTGCTATGAAAGGCGCCGCGCGCGGCAATGTTCGATACCCTCTCCCCTTTTCGGCAGAGGGAATTCCCTTGCCGGAGTATGCCATTACGCCGAAGTCGGAAGGTACTTTTGGATGCAATCCAAAGTGATTTATCGAGAAGAGCAATAACCGAATCGCGGGCAGGCAGCCCGCTCCTACCGGCCAATGCCAATAGCGTTTCCCCCGTAGGAGCGGGCTACCTGCCCGCGATGTCGCAAAAAATTACTACTGCAATGTCCGCTCATAGCTCCACGGCCTCCTCCATGACGTGATCGCGCATTTGGCTAGTTGATCTTGATATAGTAATGGACTGCGGCATTATTGGGTCGGCTCTCGCCGGTGGGGTTGCCGCCCGTTTTGCGGTTACTGCCTTGCCCACGATCTCCATCGTGCCATAGACCACACTTATCATCACCATGTTCCGCGCAAGTCACACCTCTTGAGCCACCCCCCTTGAAGGTATGCCCATGCCCGCCTACCTTACTCTCCTGCCGGCTGCCGGCCTTTCTCGGTCCATCCCCCTTAATCCCATCCTCCGGGTCCTTCCATTTATCCGAAACCTGACCGTTTTGATCGGCTTCATCCAGGGCGAAACGGTTCAGCCCGCGCAGGAACATCCCGCGTAGATCCGGGGCGTGGGTGAATCCCTCCCCCGCCAGCGCCGAGCCGCCGATACCGCGTCCATCGCAGGGCGCCCACCCGCTGGTGTTGGCCTCGAAAACCGGCCTGTCGTTGGCCCGCGCCACAAAGCGTTCCCAGGGCAGGATGGAGGGGACGATGCTCCCCACGGGGATGATGTCCTGAGGGGTGAGGCCCGGCACGATGATCTCGATGCCCGGCCGGGCGTGGAAGTCCATGCGGATGGTCACTTCGCTTTGGGGTTCGGTGCGGCGGAAAGACTGGGTATAACCGGTATAGCGGCGCAGTTGCATGCCTTCGCGCAGGCGCGTGGGGATGTGGATGACGCCGCCGCCCGCGACGGTCAGACTGGCAATCTTGATGGCCACGGGATCGCTCTCCCGCTCGGGGATATAGGT
>JABDQX010000086.1 GCA_013042035.1 Gammaproteobacteria bacterium | reverse complement strand
GCGCATCCACCGACGGTGAGGTGGATGCGCTTCGCTTATCCACCCTACGATCCACCGTCGAATCACCATGGATACGCGCCGCCAGTCTCTGGACGTGCGAGTTATTGGGGGCAAGTTGCTCCAACCCTTCCAGCAATTGTTTTGCTTCCGATCCGGCCTCCTCGCTGTCTTCTCTATCCAAAAGCATGTCGGCCAGCATCACGCGGCAGAATGCGTCGCGCTGGAAATGTTTCATGGTCTCGCGCAGCAGCGCCTCGGCATCAATGGTGCGCCCATCGTCACGCAGCAGCTCCGCCAACATGGTGCGGCAGAACGCATTGTCCGGGAAGCGCATCATGGTCTCGCGCAGCAGGTGCTCCGCGACCGAGTATTTGTCCACCCGGATCAATAACTGTGCCAGTTGGGTTTGTGTCACCGGGTCATCGGGAAAGCGGCGGGTTGCCTCCCAACGCACGGCAAGTGATTCTTCCGATTGCCCCAGTCTCGCCAGCAGTGTTGCCCAAAGGTCCCAGGAGTGAGCGTTTTCCAACTCCGCTTCAATGGCCCGCCGGGTCCAGGCATGGAGCCTTTCCAGCATGGAGGCATTGGGATTCAGGCGAAGCAGTGATCGGCCCAGGTTGTTGAGTGTACGGACGGCGAAGTGGCTTTCCCCACTCATTTCCGCGTAGGCCCAGCGCTTGGTCATGAGCGTTTGGAATCCGCGCCACAGGCTTTCGCTGATTTGGTTCGCACGTCGAATTTCCTCTTTGAGTTCTTTTCGCTCGTCGGCATCGGGTAGCTGTACCTGCCTGTTTCCGATGGCTTTGGCTGGTCGTTTCCCGCCGGTTTTTCCGCCGTCGGCGGGCAACAGATCCCCCAACCACCCGGCGAGCCGTTCTCGCTCGTCCTTTCTCGTCCCCATGGGCAGGGCATCCAGAACCTCCCGCCAAATGCCGGCCCAATGTTCATTACTCCGGGGATAGAGAAGCCGCATGGATTGGGCGCCACGGTGCAGCCTCCGCTCTGCCTCCTTGGCATTGCCGCGCTGCCCGGCGAATAGCGCGAAACGGGCCAGGGCCATGGCCACCCGCCGCTCCGGTTGGGTGTTGGGTCGTGGCGGGAGTTTGCGCAGGCCAAGGATGCCGGTGGTGAATTGACCGAGCCAATAGGGGCTGCCCCAGGCGGCGCTGTCACAGGCGGCAAACCAGCGGGGCGCAAAGCGCTCATCGCGCTGGTGCTGGATCAGCGCATGGTTGTAGCTCCAGTGCAGATCCAGATCACCGGGCCAGCGCAGGGCGTTGCAGAAACGGTCCCAGTAGCGTTGGTCCTCGGTAAGCCGATAGCCAGCGCCGCGAAGGGGCAGGCGCGTCACCACGGATAAACCCTTCGCCAGTTGCGTAGTGTAGGCGCGTACGCCGAAGCGGTCGATGGCCTCGAGTTCCCACTGGCTGCGTTCCAGTAACCAGGGAATCATGGCATCATCAAGAGCCTGGACCAGCGAATCCCGCTGCCCCTTCCAGTGGGGATAGTTGATCAGATTGACCAGAAAATCATCGGGTTCGGCCCGCTGCTGCGTACCACGCGCACCCCCCCCGGTGATGATGGCATTGATGGTCTCGACCGGATCGGCGAGTAGTTTTTTACCCCAGTTCAGGAAGGGGTTGTCGTCGATGTCGATAGCGCGCGTCTCGCCAAACGGATCGTTTTTATCCGGGAGGTCATCAATTAGCTCCACCCGGAGCAGCACCTGATTCTGTTCCACTCCGGGGCGCAATGATGACTCGCCGGGGGTAAAGGCGGCGCTGAGTGGGTGGCGTCGGCGAACCTTATCATCAACATAGCGTTCATGGTTTCTTCTCCACTCATCCCAACTTCCGGATTCGGAAATCCATGGCAAGTAGTCTACCTGACGGCCACCGGATACCCGCTCTTCCAGCAGCAGGTTTTCCCGTTCCGCATATGCCTGGGGCTGTTCGAATGTCTCGGCGTCGCCGAGCAGATCATTCAGTTTTTTACTTGGAAAACGCATGATTTCTAGCTGAATATATCGTTTTCGACGGTCCGGTTTGTAATATTGAGCGCCATGTTGAATACTCTTTTGCCGTTTGCACAAATGTATATGATGAGTTTGTAGGTTTCCGTTCGAAAGTCAAGAACTGACCATTAAGGTAAATGCAAAACTCGGATAATCCAAAACACACCCCCGTCATCGAACAATACCTTAAAATAAAGGCCGAACATCCGGATACGCTGCTCTTCTACCGGATGGGGGATTTCTACGAGCTGTTTTTCGATGACGCCCGCAAGGCCGCGAAATTGCTGGATATCGCTCTGACCGCACGGGGCCGCTCCGGCGGCGAGCCGATACCCATGGCCGGCGTTCCTTTCCACGCGGTGGATGCCTATCTCGCGAAACTCCTGCGCCAGGGGCAATCGGCCGCCATCTGTGAGCAGATCGG
>JABDQX010000083.1 GCA_013042035.1 Gammaproteobacteria bacterium | reverse complement strand
GGGATCGTAGCGAGAAAGTGGGAAATCGTGACCATTTTTACGCCAGATTCGAGGACAATAGTGAACTATTCGACGAGAATTTGCGGGAAACAGGGGCCGGTTTACCGCTTTCGCAGCCGGTTCATCCTAAGTCGGACAGACTCCTGGATCGGGGAATCGGGATTTTTCCCGAAGATACCATCCAGGATTGCCGTGGATGCGTGGTGGTGTTTTGATGCGGAAAATAATCGTCATTGCAATAATCGCCGCTTTTCTGGCAATTACAATTTATAGTGTTTTTGTTGCCGATGGCCGGGGTCAGGCCCTCTATAATCAGCATTGCAGCGCGTGTCACGCTCGAGGAATTGCAGGGGCGCCCATATTCGGTGATAAGGATGCGTGGGCTTCCCGTATCGTCAAAGGCATGGATGTGCTGTATGCCTCTGCCTTGAATGGTCTCAATGGCATGCCACCCAAGGGCGGCAAGATGGAAGCGTCGGACGATGAAATCAAAATAGCCGTTGACTACATGGTATCCCAGTCCAGCCGTTGATTGCTCGGAGGCGTGAAATAGACAGCCCCTCCAGCCCCCGTGAAGCGAAGCCATTATACCTTGAATGAGCCACTTCTTTGGTTTTCGAAGCAGTTGAAGCTCACAATGGTATTGGAGATTACGCTTACCATTTGCAATGTTAGGGTGTGTCTGGAAATTCCCGGGAGCCGCCGCAGTAGATCGGGGATTTTTCAGACACGCTCTGACACACCTCAATAGCATCAGCGCCTGTTCTGCCGAAAGCTTAAAATACAGGCGTTAATAGTATAATTTTGCGCGGCAAAATTATCGCGGAACTAAATTATGCCAACTATCACTTTCCCCGACGGAACCCGCCGCGATTATGAAAAGTCGCTCACCGTGGGTGAGGTGGCCGCATCCATCGGTCCCGGCCTCGCCAAGGCGGCCCTTGCCGGCGAGATCGACGGTCCCATTGATGGCCCTGGCAACGGCCAACTAGTAGATCTCTCCTACTCTCTCGAACAAGATCACACCTTACGGATCATCACCAATCGCGACCCGGAAGGTCTGGATATTCTTCGGCACTCCACCGCCCATCTGATGGCTCAAGCCGTGAAATCCCTTTACCCAACCGCCCAGGTTACCATCGGGCCGGTGGTAGAAGATGGTTTTTACTACGACTTTGCCTTCGAGCGCTCCTTCACCGAGGAAGATATCCGTGCCATTGAGAATAAGATGGTGGAACTGGCGACAGGGAATCACCCAATAACCCGTGAAGTCATGCCTCGATCGGATGCGATAAGCTTTTTCCGTGACCGGGCGGAAAAATACAAAGCGGAGATTATCGAAGGGATCCCGGGAGATGAGCCCATTTCACTGTATCGCCAGGGGGATTTCGTGGATCTTTGCCGGGGTCCCCACGTGCCGGATACCGGAAAATTGCGCGTCTTCAAGCTTATGAAACTTGCGGGAGCGTACTGGCGCGGAGACCATCGCAACGAGATGCTCCAGCGCATCTATGGAACGGCATGGCCTGATAAAAAAGCCCTGGATGCCTATCTTAACCGGTTGGAAGAAGCCGAGAAGCGCGATCATCGAAAACTGGGACGCCAGCAGGATCTCTTCCACTTACAGGAAGAGGCGCCCGGAATGGTGTTCTGGCACGAGAAAGGCTGGATCATCTATCGGATCGTTGAGAACTACATCCGCGATATTATCCGCCAAAATGACTACCCGGAGGTGCGCACCCCCCAGGTCGTCGACCGCAGCTTGTGGGAAAAATCAGGACACTGGGACAAATTCGGAGACATGATTTTCGCGACACACTCCGAACATCGCGATTACGCAGTAAAACCCATGAATTGCCCTTGCCACATCCAGATCTTCAATCAGGGCCTGAAAAGTTATCGGGAGCTTCCCCTGCGTCTGGCGGAATTCGGATCCTGTCATCGCAATGAGCCGTCCGGGACACTTCATGGACTGATGCGAGTGCGCAATTTCGTACAGGACGACGCCCATATTTTCTGCACCGAGGACCAAATCCAGGACGAGGTCGCCCAATTTATCGATTTGGTTTTTCAGGTCTATGAGCATTTCGGTTTCAAGGATATTCTTATCAACCTCTCCACACGACCGGAAAAGCGGGTGGGTAGCGACGAGGTGTGGGATAAGGCCGAAAAGGCATTGGAGCTTGCTCTTGACAATAAGGGACTGGAATGGAAGCTGAACCCCGGCGATGGGGCCTTCTATGGCCCGAAAGTGGATTTCTCGCTGAAGGATTCCATCGGTCGGATCTGGCAATGTGGTACTGTACAGGTGGATTTCTCCATGCCGGGGCGTCTGTCGGCGCAATATGTTGCCGAAGATGGCGGCAAGCGGGTGCCGGTCATGTTGCACCGGGCAATCCTCGGTTCTCTGGAGCGATTTATCGGGATTCTCATCGAGGAGCACGCGGGACATTTGCCGGTCTGGCTTGCTCCGGTTCAGGCAGTTGTGCTGACGATCACGGATCGTCAGGCCGAATATGCCGTTAAGGTCAAGAAATTGTTGGATGAAAGCGGTTTTCGGGCACAGGTGGACTTGAGAAACGAGAAGATCGGCCTTAAAATTCGCGAGCATACCTTGCAACGTATCCCTTATCTGCTCATTATCGGGGATCGGGAAGTCAATCAAAATAGCGTGGCCGTGCGTACACGGGAAGGTGAAGACCAAGGCGCGATGGTGCTTTCGGCGTTCATCGAGCTTCTTGAAAAAGAAGTAATCAGTTGCGGTCACGATAATCAACCGGAGGAATAAGGGTATTACTGGAGAGAAAAAATTCCGCGAAGCCGAGAAGAGAAACCGCGTAAATCAGGAGATTAGAGTTCCCAACATTCGTGTCGTCGGCGCGGATGGGGAGCAAGTCGGTATAGTTCCTCGGGAAGAAGGCCTCGCATTGGCCGAAGCAGCTGAATTGGATCTGGTGGAGATTGCGCCGTTCGCAGACCCGCCCGTTTGCCGCGTGATGGACTACGGGAAATTCCTGTTCCAGCAAAATAAAAAACGGCAGGCTGCAAAAAAGAAGCAGCAGCAAACACAATTAAAAGAGGTAAAATTCCGGCCGGGTACCGAGGAAGGTGATTATCAGACCAAATTGCGTAATCTGAGAAAATTCTTGGACCAGGGAAATAAAACAAAAGTTACGCTATGGTTTCGAGGTCGCGAGATGGCTCACCAGGATTTAGGTTCACGGCTTCTCAAGCGAGTGGAGGCGGATCTGGGGGAATTTGCCAAGGTAGAGCAAATGCCGAAAATGGAAGGGCGCCGCCTTTCTATGGTGCTATCGCCGAAGAAGTGATTTTGCCTCGCGATAATTTCGTTTCGCAAGGATTTACAGCCTCGCTCCGCGGGGCATTCGAGGGTTGAAAAACAATGCCAAAAATGAAAACAAAGCGGGGCGCCGCAAAGCGTTTCAAACCCACTGTAAAGGGTGGGTTTCGGCGTGCGCAATCATATCGTAGTCATATTCTTACCAAAAAGAGCACCAAACGTAAGCGCCATCTTAGACCATTGGACGTGATACATGCCTCCGATAAGCAGGGCGTACAGTCTATGTTGCCTTATTCATGACTTTTCGTGGGTGTGGCTTTTTGCCGGTTTTGTCAATGGCCACCTGCAAGAAATCGTACGGTTTATCTTCATATATACAGAGTAGTTGAATCCCATGCCAAGAGTAAAACGTGGCGTTACTGCCCACGCGCGACATAAAAAAATCATAAAACTAGCAAAAGGTTATTATGGCCGGCGGAAAAATGTCTATCGAGTAGCCAAACAGGCAGTCATCAAGGCGGGGCAATACGCATATCGTGATCGCCGCCAGCGTAAGCGTCAGTTTCGCGCGTTGTGGATTGTGCGTATCAATGCCGGCGCTAGGGAATGCGGATTATCTTACAGCCGTCTGATGAACGGGCTTAAAAAAGCAGATATCGAAATCGACAGAAAAGTGTTGGCCGAACTGGCTGTTTTTGATCAGCCCGCCTTTGCCGCCCTGGCAGAGAAAGCGAAGGAAGCGTTGTAACTTTCTGTTTTCCATCAAAAG
>JABDQX010000429.1 GCA_013042035.1 Gammaproteobacteria bacterium | reverse complement strand
CTGCTGTACTCCATAGGTTACCGCCACGGCATCGACGCCGGCATTCCCGGCCATCTTCAAATCGTGATCCGTATCGCCAATCATCAGGGTATTTTTCGGTTCGGTTGCCAATTGTTCCATGATCTCGTGCAACATCCGGGGATCCGGTTTCGATGATGTTTCATCGGCGCAGCGTGTGGTATGGAACATCTTCCATAAATCCGTATTTGATAGATCCTTATCCAGCCCTCGCCGGCTTTTTCCCGTAGCGATAGCCATCCGGAATCCATTCTCACGCAGCGTGTTCAGTGTTTCCGGTACCCCTGGAAACATCTTCGATGACGGGGCGGCATTGAAATAGTCGCGGTATCGCTCGATGATTTTGTTGTGAATCGATACATGTTGTTCCGGGAAGAGTTGCTCCATGGCAACCGGCAAACCAAGGCCGATGATATTCCGGATATCCGCGTCCGGTCGCCGTGGCAGATCGAAATCGTCGGACGCGGCGTGAAGCATGGCGATGATCTTGGCCTCGGAATCGATCAGCGTACCGTCCCAATCGAAGACAAGTAGTGTGTAGGGAGAATTTTTCACGGCTCTATCGAAGCGGGCGGTGAGGATCGACACCGATCCGATACGGCTGCTTTGCAAGGTAGCGCGCCAGATTGGTATTCAAACGTTCAAACAACTCGAATCCCCCATATTGGTAACCCTGTAGGGCGAGCGCATCAATGGCCGATTGTTGGTATGCCGTGGCCCAATCGAATTGTCCGAGCTCCGCATAGGCCATGGCCACGGCCTCGGCGTTTTCGATGCTGTTATTGCGTGCGAAAAGCGCTTCGGCCAGCGTCAAGGCACGCTGCCCGTCCCGCGTATCCGAATTCGGGCTTGCCGCCAGCACCTGTACCAGTTGCTGCGTCAATACGGCATCCTCCGGATGTATCAGGAGCGCCTCGGTAATCCGGTCCCGTGCCTTTTCGTGGGCCTTTTCACCGATGGCAATCAGCGCCGCCGACTCCCGCTGCCGTGCCGACAGGTCTTCCGGAAGCGCCTCGGCAACCTTACCGAAATAATGGGCCGCCTGCTCGAAATCGCCTTTTCGCATCAGGCCATCGGCCAGGAAGAATTGTGCCCCGGCGTGCGAAGGATTCGTTTCCAGGGAGGTGCGAAAGTGGGTCATGGCGGCGTCTTCCCTGCCCTGTTCCCGCAACAACCGTCCCAGGAAATAATTGGCCTTGTCGTGCGCCGGTTCTTGCTTTAACGAGAGTCCCAATTCCCGCTTTGCGCCGTCCATATCCCCCAATAGGTACAGACATCGTCCCAGGCTGACACGGGCCGAGATGGCAGAGGGATCGTGCTCCAGAATAACCTGGAATTCCTTTGCCGCCACGTCGAATTCATGGCGCCATATGGCCTTCATGGCGTGGTATTGGCGAGTTCGCACGCCGGTCAGTAACTCGTCGAGCTCTTCGACCATGGGATCCGGGGCGGTCGGTTCCATGTCGCCGCGCTGTTTCAGGTGTTGGCGGGCGGCGTCGATATTCCCCAGCCCACGATGGGCCATGGCCAATTGGTAATGGATCCGGGATGCCGTTGGTTGTTTGTTGCCCGCCCGCGTCAACCATTCCACGGCCTCGGCATACCGGCCCTTGGTCAGCGCTGCCTTGCCGAGCCAGAAAGCGCTCGCGCTTTCGAATTGCGGCACCGATGATATCGCTTTTAGCAACTGTTCCGCTTCATCGGTATCGCCAATGCCCAACAGAACCTGTGCCAGCCGGAGTTGCGCCGGTGTGTAATTGGGGTACAACGCCAGAGTGCGCCGGTAATCTCGCGCCGCATCATCGAGTTTCGCCTGCTGCTGGTAGAGGTATCCCAATAAATAGGGCCACCTTGTATCCTGCGCCAATAATATCTCGGCATTGCGGTAACAGGCCTCGGCGGCGGCATACAATCTGTGCGCATGATAGATCCGGCCGAGCTCTCCGTAGGCCTCCCCCAATCCCAATGTGGTTACCTTGGTGTCGTTTTTCAGTTCGACGAGATCCTTGTGGGCTACCGCCAGGTGTTTTTTTACCGTCTCTTCCAGCCGTTCGAGATTCGGTAC
>JABDQX010000424.1 GCA_013042035.1 Gammaproteobacteria bacterium | reverse complement strand
TAGGCAGAGGCAGCAGTAGCTCCGGAATAGATAAATCCGGCATGGGGTGCGACAATTGCCTTTGGCGTTACCGTCGGCATTATCCTTGCAGTGACGGATGGTTCATCCCTTGAATTTTTAGCGGATTCTTTTAAAAATCCCGCCACCATCTCTTTCAACGCGGTAGGATCATTGGGATAGAAAAGGCCCGCAACCGCGGGCGGACGGATGGCGGCAATAGTATTCGTGGATATGGTGTTCATTGTGGTCACTCCATATAATTTTGCTCTCGCGAAATTATATGACCCCATTGCGTGGGGTGATATGCCTAAAAGCCGCAACACAAAACAAAAAGCCCGCACTTGCGCGGGCTTATAGGGTTTTGTAGAAGGGTAAAAAACTTTACCCTTGGAACTACCACTCCGGGATCGCTTTGCTGGTGGAGGCGGCGGGAATCGAACCCGCGTCCGCAAGCATTCCGCCTTTGGTCCTACATGCTTAGTTTGCCTTTATTTTTTAACCGTTCGCCACCCGGCAGACAGGGAAAACGCACGGCGAGTCCTAAAAGTTTTAGCAACTCCACCCCGGACAGAGCTTTATTGCGATCTTGTGTGAAGTTACCCCTTAAGCGCCCTGCATGATACAAAGCTCCGGATCGCACAAGCACAATCCGGTAAGAGGCTGGCCGTCAAGCAGCCAGAGCGTAGTTGTCGTCGTTGGCAACTATTTTTTTCAGCCTTTTTTACGAGGTTGACTGTACCTCGGCATGCACCTCGGGTTTCACCACCCACGTCGAAGCCACATCGCCCCCCCTGTAGACTCTAACTATATGTGCAATTTAACGATCATACAAGTGTTCAGCCCAACGCCCTTCCTGGAACAGCTCCCGTTTTTTCTCCATCCATGCTTCTTCCGATTTCGCGATATGTGATAACGCCTCATCGACACCTGCCGATGCGTTTCTCATACCGGCGACATACACGTGAGTCTTCGGATGTTGTATCAGCTCCCAAACATCGGCAGCATTTTCTTCCAATTTATGGACAAGCGCATCCGCTGATTCACCGGAAGAATTTGAACTAAGCGCCTCGACTGCCTTGAAAGTACTCTGTAAATAATGATGTTTGATGTCATCCTTCACTTCATTCATGTATAACAGATCAAGGCCGGTATCAGCTTGATAGAACAATCGAACCTTGCCCTTCCAATCATCTTCTTCCTCGAAGATGTGTTTGATGAATGCACGGAAAGGCGCGATACCCGTTCCGCTAGCGACCATCAAAATATTGGCTTCATTATCCCTTGGTATAAGGAAATGCCGCCCGTAAGGACCGGTAATCGTGACCTCATCTCCCACGTTTAAATCACAAACGTAGTTGGAGCACTTGCCGGGATAACGCTCGCCACTAATTGCATCCACATAAAAACAGCGCTGGACACAAACAGCAACCTCTTCCTTGTGCCCATGCTCACCCTTGCGGGTGCTTGCTATCGAATACAGCCGCATGTGGTGATCCGCGCCAAAATCATATGGCGGCGGTGCAAGCACACCAATGCTCTGCCCTTCTACATAGGAAAATGAAGGATCGTGAATCTCAAAGATAATTTCATGTACATCATCTCTCGCATGAGGCGGCGTAATACGCGTGTTGGATTTTACAATCACCTTATACGAGTTGTTGATGTCATAGGTTTTCGGTTGAATGAAGAATTCGCCAGCCATCAATATATCCTCGTGGAGTTTAACTGTTTTGAAAATACGCGCTATAGCTTCTCGTCGCTACTACAACTATCACCACCGGTACCACAACCACAGCTCCCGCAACTTCCTACATCGTCACGATAGGGGCCAAGTTCCGGATATTTTTCGGCAAAGCGCCGATATATCTGCTGTACGCTGATCCAACCAAGCAGTAAAAACAATATGACGCCCGTGGCGAGAACATAGTCGAGCACTCGATCACCCCCCGATGCCGGCAAATCCCATGAAGGTAAGCGACAAAAGCCCACCGAGCATAAAACTCATGGCAGCCCCTCGACTAATGGCAGGGACACTGGAAAGATCCAGCCTTACCCGC
>JABDQX010000412.1 GCA_013042035.1 Gammaproteobacteria bacterium | reverse complement strand
GTACCGTGGTGCGCACGCAAACACCGATACGCTGGAAAATTACCGGAACGAATCAGCGCAGGTGCTGGAAGACAAGATCCTCTTGCGCATCCACAATCGTTTACGTTTACGATACCAATAGGCGCTTTCAGTGGCTCTTACTGCCCCAATCCCTCTGTACGGCCGATGCTCTCCGCGAGAAAGGTGGAAACCAGCGCATTCATACTGATGCCCTCCTGTCTGGCGCGGGCAGCCAAACGGGCATGAAGACTGCGTGGCACCCGCGTAACGAATTTCCCGCTCGGCATTTCACCGGGATGTGGAATTTCGCGTCCGGTTTCTTCCGCGGCCCGTAGCCAGGCGCTAAGCGCATCCTTGCCATTGGCCATCGCTTCCTCCGGCGTTTCACCATCGGACATGCAGCCGGGTAGATCGGGAAAGCTCACCAACCAACCACCGCCCTCGTCTTCTATGAGGGGCCGAAGTTCAAAGGGATAGTTCTCAATCGGCTTCATTGTTTTTCTCCAATGTCATCGAGCAGGGCAAGAAACCGGGTAATGTAGACAGGCTTGATCGGTCGATTGAATGGTACGGTCACCGCCAGTTCGGAATCGGGATGTAAAAATACAAAGTGGCTGCCACCTGTCTTTTTTACATCAATGCCAAATCGCGTTGCGATCGTTTCGATCTCCTCAATGCGCCAATCCCGAGGGTTCGCGCGCATCCTCGCCAGGAGTTTCTCGGTCTTGCTCATGGGATGGATGATACTTCCCATGATATCATTCAGCAACGAAGACGTTGGAAACGAGCAGACAAATTCATGATCAAAAAACAACGAAACCCATCCGGACCCCGCTTTACCGCCGACCAAATCAGGGACGGAGATCGCTACGAGCTGTCCAACGGATACCCAATCTATTGTGCCCCGGCAGGCGAGAATCATGCCCGCCGAAACGCCAGCGGTGCTTCGCTGCTGGGCAGCGACCCGGATGTACAATGGTCGGCAGTAGACGCGGGATTTACGCCGGAACCCGGTACCTTGCGCGCGCCGGATGTCGCCGTGGGACCGCCACCTGCCAAAAAGAAAGGGGCGTGGATCTCGGGTGTTCCCCCCTTGGCCGTGGAGTATGCCGACCAGGGACAAAACGAGCCGGATCTAAAAACAAAGATAGGAGAGTTACTTGCGGCGGGCACCCGTTATGTGTGGGTGGTGCGCCTGACAGGCCCGCATCGAGTAGAAGTGCATACGAAAAATGTGCCTATGCGCCTGCTCTCTATCACCGATACCCTGGAAGCACCCGGTATTTTGCGCAATCCAGTGCCGGTCCAGGCGTTGTTCGATGACCGGGAGGCCGAACGAATTACCTTGAGAAATCTCCTGCAGCGAGAGGGATACGCAGACCTGGAGGCGGTGTTACAGGAAGGCATTCAAAGGGGCACTCTGGAAGCACAGGTTCAGGCACTCCTCGGTATCCTGGCGGTACGCGGTATCGAGTTGGATAGCGAAACCGAGTCGCGCATTCGTCACTGCCATAATCCGGCCCAGCTCGATATGTGGCTGCGAAAGGCCGCGCTGGCGGACAAACTGAAAGATATTTTCTAACCCATTCGCCCTGCGCAGCGGGGCTAAATTCTGCTTCGCAATGGTTTCGCGGAGCAAAATCATTGCGAAACAAAATTATGGAAAAAACCTACGACCCCCATGCCATCGAGCAGCGTCTCTACGAGAGTTGGGAGAAAAACGGCTATTTTGAACCCGCCGGAAATGCCGCCTCCAGTAGCGGCAATACCTTTTGCATCATGATCCCGCCGCCCAATGTCACCGGTAGCCTGCACATGGGACACGCCTTTCAGGATACGGTCATGGACGTGCTGACCCGTTATCATCGCATGATGGGCGACAACACCCTGTGGCAACCGGGTACCGACCACGCGGGTATCGCCACCCAGATGGTCGTGGAGCGGCAGCTCGATGCCGAGGGGTTGACCCGTCACGACATCGGCCGCGAGGAACTCGTTAAACGCATCTGGGACTGGAAAGCGAAATCCGGCGGCACCATTACCCGACAACTGCGCCGCATGGGGGCCTCTCCCGATTGGGCCCGTGAGCGCTTCACCATGGATGAAGGGCTCTCCAAGGCGGTGCGCGAGACCTTCGTGCGTCTCTACGAAGAAGGGCTCATCTACCGGGGCAAACGTCTGGTGAACTGGGACCCGGTGCTGCACACGGCGGTATCGGATCTGGAAGTGGTTTCCACGGAGGAGCAGGGCCACCTTTGGCATATCCGCTATCCGTTGGTGATGACTGATGAGAGCGATAGCGCGCGGTATTTAACCGTGGCCACGACGCGCCCGGAAACCATGTTGGGCGACACGGCGGTGGCCGTGCATCCCGAGGACGAACGCTACCAACACCTGGTGGGGCAGCATGTCGTG
>JABDQX010000406.1 GCA_013042035.1 Gammaproteobacteria bacterium | reverse complement strand
CGATGCAGGTTACAAAACTCGGCGGCAAAGACCGAACCGAGGCTCTTTTCCAGCTCAGGCGTCAGTGAGGTAGCCTCTTCCAGCAATCCCTTTGAGCCGTCGATATGGGCGGGAATGGCAATGCCGTTTGCGCTGGTGATCTCTCGTACCGTATCCACAAGGCTGATAGTCGTGGCGGTTTTTTGGTCATCACCAAATCCGGCATTGATTCTACACCCCCCTAAGACGCTGGTAACCGTCTGGCTGTCGCGCTCCGGATCGAAAACGGCGAGGAGATGGATGCGACTGCTACTATCGGCAACCGTGATCTCGACGCCCGGAAAGATGGTGAGATCTCGATACCAATCGGGTTTACTCTCTCGGTCTCGGAGTTCCTGATTTTTTGCCTTTAATCCATCGATCCATTCGCCGGTGTTGTGATCGGTTACCACGATGCAATCGAGACCGGACTGCATGGCATGTTTCAGCCACTGTTCGTGCCGAATGGCTTTCAGAGACGCATCTCCATGACCATAGTCCCTGGAGGCGGGGGTATGCGTGTGAAAGTCGAAACGCCACCACCGGCTGCCGGGTATATATGTAACCATTGTTCAGATACCGTCCGTATTCTTCACAAAGATCCCCCCGCCGACTTTCTCATGGCATCTCCCACGCTCGCGGCATCTTCCGCCTCATCCAATGCCTCTTGCACCTCACGCGGCATGTAATTCTCATCATGTTTGGCCAGCACCTCACTGGCGGCGAATACCCCATCGGGGCGGAGCCGGCCCGTGGCCACGATGCCCTGTCCTTCCCGGAACAGATCCGGCAGGATTCCCGTGTACACAACCGGTACGCGCTGGGCGTTGTCGGTCAACTCGAACCGCACGGTCAGACCCTCGTCCCCCTCCGGGCGTTGTACGCTACCGGTGACCACCAGACCGCCGACGCGCAATGCGTGGTCCGTTGGGGTAAGCCCGGCCTGGATCTCGCTCGGGCTGACAAAATAACGCATATTGTCTTCAATGGCGCTAAATACCAGCCATGTTGCCGCGCCGACGCCCAGCACGATGGCTATCACAATAAATAATCGCTGACGGGATTGCTGTTTCATAAACTCACCACCTATCGATTTTTGTTTCGGATGTAACAAGAGGGATTGATATAAAGATTGCTGAATTTACTGGTTGTTTCTCTGTGATCTCTGTGCGCTCTGTGGTTATTTTTTAAGAATTTTTCCACCACAGAGGGCCTAGCGCAACTGAGCCGCATAGTTTTGTCGCCGTCCCTGGTACTGGGTTCCGCCAATCCCTGGCGGAATGACGAAAGCGGCGTTGTACAACTCTCCGTGGTTGCCCTTACGGCGCGCCATTATTCTCATCATCCGGGTTTTGAACGGTGGATACGGCGCGGGGTGCCTATTCCATCCCATCCATTTACACTTCAGCACATTTTTTCAGCAACCCCATTATCCAGTTTCAGCGCCGTTACCTGGTTTGCTTGGGGCACGATAGTTTACACCCGGTTGGCGAGGGTCTTTTCCACCCGCCGTTGACAACGCCTTGCCTGAATCAGGTTTATCAGCAAGATTACCAATGCAATGCCATAGGCGCTCCATACGTAGGCGCCGTAGCCGCCCATGTGAAAGAATTCCGTCATAATGATTTTGCTCCCGATAATATTGCCGCTAATGTTGCCGCGCAGGAAATCGCGCTTTGGCCCGCACCCGATTTGCGGTAAGCTTTTTCAATGAGTCAGAATGCGGCAACTCACCCCCCCTGCTGTCCCTCCTGGCACCCCCCTCCTGATGATCCGATGCTCCCGGATAATGAGGTCCATATCTGGCGCGCCCGGCTGGATCCGCCGGAAGCGGTGGTGGAAAGTCTGCGGGGTTTTCTTGCCGAGGACGAATTGCGCCGGGTGGCGCGCTTTCACTTTCCAGCGCACCGGCGGCATTTTACCGTTGCCAGGGGCACGTTGAGAATGTTGATTGGCCGTTATCTACACGAATCACCGGAGAAGATCCACTTCGCGTATAACCGGTACGGAAAACCTTTCCTGGCGTTCAATTCATTCAGGTTCAACCTGTCCCATGCCGGGGAGATGGTCCTGTATGCCTTCGTCCGCAACCGGGAGATTGGCATCGATATCGAATGGATGGCGCGAAGGCTCGATGATGGCGAGTCAATCGTCAAACGCTTTTTCTCTCCCCGAGAAGTGGAAACCTTCCTGGAGCTGCCGGCGCCCTTTAGAAAAACAGCATTTTTCAATGGCTGGACCCGCAAGGAGGCCTACATCAAGGCGCGGGGAAAGGGATTATCCATCCCATTGGACCAGTTCGATATCATGCCGGGGCGGGGGAGGGCGTGTCTTGTGACGACCCGCGGCGATCCCCGGGAAGCCCCCCCCCGGACAACCCGCTGGATGATGGAAACCCTTACCCCCGAAGCCGATTACATCGCGACCCTGATGGTGGCCGGACAACCGTGCCCCGTGGTGTATTGGCAGATTGGGGCCGATGATTTCATCTGCGAGCCCAAAGCCAGGCGATCGGATACCACGCCGGGCATCGGGCAATGACGAACTCGCGCGGCTCGCCATCGCCATGCCTCGAATGGGTAGGTTATACTCGAAC
>JABDQX010000403.1 GCA_013042035.1 Gammaproteobacteria bacterium | reverse complement strand
AAGGCGATTTCTGTCAAAGAATATACCAGCCTGCTTGTCTTTATCGTCCATCTTCTACGTTGCGCGGCAGTTGCATAGCCCGCTATGCGCCTGCCACGCAGCCTTGAAGATGAACGAAAATCCGGCGAATTCCGGTACATTCTTTTCCGGCAATCGCCTAAGGCATCGTCATTTGAAAAGGTGCGTTCGGTAGTATTTCAGCTCATCGATGGATTCGAGGATATCATCCAGTGCCAAATGCCGGTTGTGTTTTTTGAAACCTTTATAGACATTGGGTGCCCAACGCGCGCATAGTTCCTTGAGGGTGCTGACATCCAGGTTCCGGTAGTGAAAATATTGCTCGAGTTTTGGCATGTAACGGATCATGAACCGGCGATCCAGGGAGATGCTGTTCCCGCACAGGGGTGATTTGCCCGCCGGCACGTAACTGCTAACGAATTCCAGCGTCATCCGTTCGGCATCCGCTGCGCTGTGGGTACTTTGCCGCACCCGTTCGACGAGGCCGGATTTACCGTGCTGCTTGGTATTCCATTTATCCATCCCATTGAGGATCTCGTCGGATTGATGGATAGCAAGAACAGGTCCTTCGCCAATGATGTTCAGGGAAGAATCGGTAATAATGCTGGCAATCTCGATGATATAATTTTCATTCGGTTCGAGACCGGTCATTTCCAAATCGAGCCAAATCAAGTTGTCGGTATTTTGTGTCATAAGCGGAATAAAAATCGGTAGGCGGTTAGGAGCAACAATATGCAACCCATCATAAAAAAATCCTTCGTGTTTGGCCTGTTATGTTCGGCCTTGTTTGCGGCAAGTCATGCCGCCCTCGCCGCCGATCCGGAAAACGGCAAAAAACTGCACCAGGAGAACTGCGTTACTTGTCATGTTTCGCTAACCGGCGGAAATGCCGACCTACTGTACACACGAGAAGATCGCAGTGTGGCTTCTCTTTCGACATTGAAAGAACGAGTGGATCGTTGTCAATTCAGCCTGGAGCTCCAATGGTTCGATGAAGAAATCGACGATGTCGCAGCGTTTCTTAACAAAGAATTCTATGGTTTTCCCAAGCCAAAATGATTTTGTCCGGGAAAATCATTTGTTCAACCAATCCCCGGCATGGGCGCGCACTAAATCGGCAAGCGCCCGGATATGTTCCGGGCGATCGTTGAGCCCGGGGATATAGCGAAATACGCCACCGCCGGCCGAGCAGAAAGTTTCCCGAGCCCGGATTTCGATCTCCTCCAGAGTCTCTATGCAATCGGTGGAGAAACCCGGGCATATGACATCGACACTTTTTATACCTTCTTTACCCCATTTCCTCAGTAATTCATCGGTATGCGGCGTCAGCCACTCCTGTCTTCCGACACGGGACTGGAACGAAATCGCCCACTGTCCATCATCCAGGGACAAGCGCTCGCAAACCCGGCGCGCCGTGGTTTGGCACTGGTCATGATACGGATCGCCACTTTCGATATGGTGAACGGGAAGCCCGTGGAACGAAAACAATAATCGCTCCGCAGGGGCTCGTTCCGCCCAGGCCGAGCGAATGCTTTGGCACAGCGCTAAAATATACCCCTCATCATCGTGGTATCCATGGATAAACCGTAACGTCGGCACCCAGCGCCAACCCTGCATTTCCCTGGCAATTGCATCGAAGGTCGATGCCGTCGTGGCAGCGGAATACTGGGGATATAGCGGTAATATCAGCAATCTTCTAACACCGCCTGCGTGCAATCGCTCAAGTGCCTCTCGCAAGGAGGGTTTCTGGTAACGCATACCGAGTGCCACACGCACAGTTGCGGAACTCTTTTCATCCAGCAGAGATTGCAGGGCCGCGACCTGCCGCTTCGAGATCACCAATAATGGCGATCCTTCGGGTGTCCAGATCCGGCGATAGTTCCGTGCGCTTTTGGACGGTCGGGTACGGAGGATAATACCATGCAAAATCAACCACCAAAGAGGCCTTGGCAGGGTATCGACTACCCGTCTATCCGATAGGAATTCGGCCAGGTATTCACGGACGGCGCCAGGAGTCGGCGCCGCGGGCGTGCCAAGATTCGTGACCAGGACTCCGACTGTGTCACGGTTGTCGATAATGTGGTGTTGTTTATGGGATTGTTTCAATGGGCAAAGGGTGATAGGCAGACGGGCATCGAAACAATAAAAAATGGCTTGCATCGCAAGCCATTTTCGTTATGGTGGGCCCGGTAGGACTCGAACCTACGACCGACGGATTATGAGTCCGCAGCTCTAACCAACTGAGCTACAGGCCCGAATTTTTGTTTTTGTAGTTGGTGGGAAACGACTACCCCAGCCATAAATACGCCGCTCAACAACCGACAGCAATCCATTGATTTTCCATACGACTATAATCGAAGGAATTTAGTGCGCGCAAGGACTCCATCAATCCAGGAAACTGCGAAGATGCTCCGAACGGCTCGGATGACGTAATTTACGCAATGCCTTGGCTTCTATCTGCCGAATACGCTCACGGGTAACATCGAACTGCTTGCCAACTTCCTCCAGGGTATGATCGGTATTCATCTCTATCCCGAAACGCATACGCAATACCTTGGCCTCGCGGGGTGTAAGTCCGGAAAGTACTTGTTGTGTCGCTTCCCTTAGCCCCTCAAAGGTTGCGGAGTCGATGGGAGAAGTGACGTGCGCATCTTCGATGAAATCTCCCAGGTGAGAGTCTTCATCATCGCCAATGGGCGTTTCCATGGAAATCGGTTCCTTGGCAATTTTAAGCACCTTGCGCACCTTATCTTCCGGCATTTCCATCCGCACAGCAAGTTCTTCCGGCGTGGGTTCCCTACCCATCTCCTGAAGAACCTGACGCGATATCCGGTTGAGTTTATTGATGGTTTCTATCATATGCACCGGGATACGAATGGTGCGGGCCTGATCCGCGATAGAGCGCGTGATAGCTTGACGAATCCACCAAGTTGCATAGGTCGAAAATTTATACCCCCGTCGATACTCGAACTTATCCACTGCCTTCATCAGGCCAATGTTCCCTTCCTGGATAAGGTCAAGGAATTGCAATCCTCGATTAGTGTACTTTTTGGCGATAGAGATAACGAGTCTAAGATTGGCTTCCACCATCTCTTTTTTTGCCCGAAGCGCCTTGGCCTCACCAATGGACATCCGACGATTAATATCTTTAATCTCGCCAATAGTCAGCATGCATTCCTTCTCAAGTACAGCGAGTTTATTTTGTATTCGTTTTATTTCCGGTATACGTTCATTGAGGGCCTCGGCATAAGGTTTATTTGCGTGTTCGTAAACCCAATCCGAAACGGTCTCGCTACCTGAGAATGCGGCGATAAAATCACTACGTGGCATCCTTGCTTCCCCTACGCACATACCGATAATGGTGCGTTCGTGGTTGCGAATCTGCTCAATGACGACTCGCAATTTCGCTGTTAGTCGATCAACCAGCTTCGGGGATAACTTGAGTTCTTGAAATTGTGTAGCAATCGCTTCTCGATATTTTGCACAACGCGTATTTAACGGGCCATAACGCATGGTCGATCGGCAAAGTTTGCCATAGAGCTCCTCGATTTCCACACACTGAATGCGCACTTCTTCCGGATCCGGCCCGGTATCGATGATTTCCTCGGCTTCCTCTTCCTTTTTTACTTCACCATTTTCGAGATTTTCAGCGACTTCATCTTCTTCTGCTGTTTCCTTGTCATCATCACCGCTATGTTCCTCGGCCGATT
Organism: Gammaproteobacteria bacterium; assembly: GCA_013042035.1. Classification (GTDB taxonomy): domain Bacteria; phylum Pseudomonadota; class Gammaproteobacteria; order HK1; family HK1; genus JABDQX01. Next base: position 1,751 of record JABDQX010000403.1, on the reverse strand, counting down.
CCATGACAATGGTATCTTCTTCAATCACATCATCTTCTATGCCATCTTCTTCCGGAATGCCCGTTTTTTCTTCCGGAACGCCCGTTTTAGCGGCCTCTACCAACACTTCCTCTTCTTCGACCGTTTCTTCCTCGGCTTCGGTATTTGCAAATCCGATAATCACATCATGGAGCTTAATCTCTCCCGCTGAAACCTGTTCATATTCTCTGAGAAATGCCGAAGCAGTAAGTGGGTAGGAGGAAAGAGCTGCTAGCGATTGGGTCAAACCTTCTTCGATACGCTTCGCGATCTTAATTTCACCCTGGCGCGTCAATAGATCCACGGAACCCATCTCCCGCATGTACATACGCACGGGATCGGTGGTCCGCCCAAATTCGCTGTCCAGATTTGCCAAAGCCGCCGCAGCTTCCTCGGCATCATCGTCATCGGACTCAACGGCATTTCCCAGCAACATCAGGGCATCGACATCCGGCGGTGCCTCATGTACCGAAATGCCCATATCGTTGATCATGCTAATGATATCTTCTATCTGCTCCGGATCGACAATCCCATCGGGCAGGTGATCATTAACCTCATGATACGTCAAATACCCCTGCTCTTTGCCTTTTGCAATCAATGACTTGAGCTGGGATTGTTGCTGATCGAGATCCATAATCTTCAGATATTTCTCATTGGTGGACGGCGAAGAAGAATACCATAAATGTGGATATTATTCCGTTTGTGGATTTTCCACGACATGGTGTAGCAAAAGGCGAAACTCTTGTTTTTCTTCTTCCGTCAAAAAAGATTTAGTCGACTTCCAAATAAGATATTCATAGCGCTGTTCATCCAAAAGCCGCAATATCTTATGGAACGCATCCGATAACTCTTGCTCCAAACCTTCAGTAAGTACTGGTGGATCATCTGCCGCTAATTTTGCAAGATACTTTCCAGACTCTCGATCCCGAAAGTGCTCGATAAGCGATCCAGTAGCAATATTGGGATTTGCTGCAATTAAATCAAGTATCTCCAATAGCAATGGGATGCCTGGTAATGTCAATGTACCCAGGCGCGTCACATCAATTTTAGGTTTTGCCACACATGGATTGTGCAGCAACAACGAAATAATCCTTTCCACCAATGAAGGTGTTGAGCGAGTCGCTGGTGATTTCCCGTATATCTTCGTACTTTGTTGCGGTTGCGCCGGCTGCTTCCGCTTTCCTGCAAATTGCGCATCCAGGCTTGCGCGTTCCAAACCCGAAAGCTTGCCCAAATGAGAGAGCAAAAGTTCTCGAAACGCGCCAGGAGGCAATCGTGAAATTATTGGTTTTGCCAGTCCAACGAGACGCGCCTTACCATCCAGGGTTGAATTGTTTACTTGCCCTAACAGATGCTCAAAGAGAAAACTCGACAAACTCATGGCCTTTGCCAACGCTGCCTCGAATCCTTTTTGCCCGACCTTTCTGACAAAAGTATCCGGATCCTCTCCCTCGGGTAAAAACATGAATGATGCCTGTCTTCCATCCCGCAGCAATGGAAGAATGGTTTCCAGAGCCCGCCACGCGGCTTTGCGTCCGGCGATATCGGCATCGAAGCAAAAAATAATTTCCGGTGCGGTACGATAGAGAGAGTTAAGGTGTTCGATGGTGGTCGCCGTACCCAAGGTGGCCACGGCATACCGAATCCCTTGTTGGGCCAGGGCGATAACATCCATGTATCCCTCTACAACCAGAATCCGGGATAATGTTCGATAGGCCTGTCTGGCCTGGTAC
>JABDQX010000401.1 GCA_013042035.1 Gammaproteobacteria bacterium | reverse complement strand
TCCTCATCCGTAAGTCGTACAATATATTTCTTCGTATTCATTTCGGGCATCTCCTGACCAACATCCTTCTAAGAATACCTTAATGAAAAACCTTAATCTCGTAAACTTAGATGAAATTGGCCACTAGATTGCCGGGACCGGTGACGCGAATATAATCGGTACTTCCGCAGCGTCCTTGAACGTAACGATTTCCCACGCACTTTGATCCGCCATCAGCGTGCGTAACAGCTTATTGTTAAGCCCGTGACCGGATTTATAACCCGTGAAAGCACCTATCAGGCTATGCCCCAGCAGATATAGATCCCCGATGGCATCCAGCACTTTGTGTTTGACAAACTCGTCCTCGTATCTCAATCCGTCGTCATTGATAACCCGATAATTGTCCAATACAACAGCATTGTCCAAACTGCCGCCGAGTGCCAGATTATTTGCTCGCAGATGTTCGAGGTCTCGCATGAAACCGAAAGTACGAGCCCGGCTTATCTCCTTTACGAAGGAAGTCGTCGAAAAATCCATCGACGCCTGTTGAGGGCGGGAGTTAAACACCGGATGATCGAATCCGATGGTAAAGCTCACCTTGAATCCATTGAAGGGTTCGAATTGTGCCCATTTATCGTCTTCTTCCACTCTTATCAAGCGACGAATCCGCAAAAACCGTTTTGGGGCGGATTGCACGTCGATACCCGAGGATTGGATGAGGAAAACGAAAGGCCCGGCGCTCCCATCCATGATAGGCACTTCCGGGGCGCTCACATCAACAAAGGCATTATCGATACCGAGACCGGCCATGGCCGATAAGAGGTGCTCCACCGTGGATACCCGAGCCCCATCCTTGACCAAGGTAGTGGACAAGGTTGTGTCTCCGACATTCTCGGGTCTGGCAAGCAGGGAAACGGGTTCTTCAAGATCCACGCGGCGGAATATTATACCGCTGTTGGCAGGGGCGGGGCGAAGTGTCAGATAAACTTTTTCTCCACTGTGCAATCCGACACCTGTTGCACGAATCACGTTCTTCAGCGTACGTTGATTAATCATAATGGAATTAGAATATATTAGCGCTTCGCGTGCACACGAAGTTTGGACATATTAGCGCTTCGCGCCAAGGCCGAAAGGGGCTGGGTTTTGATTCGCGCATCGGATTTTCCAGGATCTTTGTTTTTCCGATACCTAAATAGATTGCCGTTAGTTATCCTGCCCGGTAGTTTACATAGGGTTCGTTATTTTAGCAAAATATTATTGTATATGGCTCTTATGTGAATAATATTGATTTGTCCCGCCAAAATCCGATGCTCTGTCCAAAATAGTGCGTAACACTACTAAAGTAGCGCGTACAAAATGCTGCTCCGATACGGCGGTGTCGCAAGAAATACAAGAGTGCATCGAGCCGGAAATATCGTTGGGGCATCGCCTTCGTGCGCCTCTCCAGAGCAATAAAATAGCGAGGAATCAACGAAGTAATGCGTTTTAAAACGCACGAAATGGCACAAGAAACTTTTGTGCCACTGTGTGCTTCGTGGCGCTATAACAAGTGCGGCAGCATTTGGCGGCTCCGCATCGAGCAGATTGGTACAATTTGTGCTAACCAAGTACCGAATATGATATAGGATTGCCTACAAGGATTTAAATCCATCACCCACCCGGAACTAAATTAGGTTCTAAAAAGAGGATGCGCACAATGAAAAGATCTTTACTTTATATGGTAGGATGCGCCTTTGCTTCCACCTTACCGATCGCCCACGCCGATACCCAGCCCGTCCATGAATTTACCGGCAATGCAGCCATTACCAGCGATTACCTATTTCGGGGTTATAGCCAAACCAACGAAAGCCCCGCGATTCAGGGCGGGTTCGATTACGAACACACCCCGAGTGGATTCTATCTCGGGATATGGGCTTCCAATATAGACTTCGATGTCGATGATGATTCTGCTATCGAGATGGACTTTTATGGTGGAATATCCGGCGCGTTCGCCAATGGCGTCTCGTGGGACGTTGGGGGGATATACTATTATTACCCCAATCAGAACGATAATTTCGCGGATTATGATTGTCTGGAATTCTATGGCGGATTGGATTATACATTTGAAAACAGTGTCCTTGAGCCCACCGTGGGTGTAAAGCTCTCTTATTCCAGCGACTACTTCAATGAGGACGGGGACGCTTTCTACCCCGAAGCCTCCCTGGATCTTGCTTTACCCCAGGAAATCGGTCTCGGATTTCACGTCGGGCGCGTGGATGTGGATGGGGACAAGACCAACCCGGCAGGGTATGACTATACGCACTGGTCCGCTGCCTTATCCAAAGAGGTTGCCGGTTTTGGGTTGAGCCTTTCCTACAATGATGCAAACGATGACAATGCTTGTCCGGATGACCTTTGCGAAGCTGTCGTGTTCAGCGTATCACGAGGGTTCTAGTGCCGCGTACGCTAGTGCCACGTTCCACCTTATTTTAAGCGTTCAGCAGGGAGCCCGAGAAACACACCAAGGCGGCGTTACAGCCCTTGGAAATAGCTCGCTATTCCCTGCCGGCTGTGCCTTGCCTTGGCGCGTTTCTCGGGCTCTGAACTCTTGAAATAAGATGGAACGCGACACTAGAGTAAGTGTACAGGCTTGGGTATGACGAGAATATGAAAGTTTTATGACACAAATGTGACACATCGGAGCCATATGCAAAACCTGGATTGCGCTGCATGGCAAGGAAAAAATGGGTAAAAAAGCGGCGTTTATATGGAATAAGTGAAGTATTTTGAGCACATTATTCCAGTAGCTTCAAAAACGCCTCCACTGTTCCCGCCAGATATTGCTGATTTTTTACCAGGGCCTGTAGTTCCTGGGATACCAGCCATTCGATCTCCTGGTGTTCCCGCACCGGTAGTTGGGGTAGATCTTGCATCTGGCGGCGCGCTTCTTCTTCGCGTCCTAGCAGAAACTCACTTGCCGCCAGCGCCAGATACCCATAGAGGCGCTTTTGTTCATGTCGATCCAAATATACGGTGTACGACGGCATCCCATCGAAATCCTCCGCATGGCCAGGGCTAACCTGAAAGTGCCAACTGGTTTGATTTTTGGGTAGATCCGCCACTTGCTTGCGTGCCAGCAGCGCGGCGCCCATTCGATGGTTGGCATGGGCATCTTCCAGCTTCCTAGCCATGCGCAGCGCCCCGGCAAGCTCGAAATAGCCGAGGATCCGCTCGCCATCCAGGGCAAGCGCCCGCCGGTAGTGCTCCACCGCTGTCGGAAAATCCCCGATTTTGGCTAGCACATGGGCGAGGTTGGTGAGATACAGGGGGCGTTGAGGGACCAGCAGTACCGCTTCTTCCAGGAGAGGGCGCGCCGCCTCGTAATCGCCGCGCCCGGCCAGCATTCCGGCCAACCCGAAACGGGCGTGCGCGGCCCTGGATTCAGCCACCAGGGCGCGGCGGTAGTGCGCCTCGGCCGCTTCGGGGTCCGCCTCGGCGAGCAGCTCGCCCAGCATGGTATGGGCGTGGGGGTCTTCCGGATTCTCCTTTAGCATCATCCGCAGGCGCCGGTCGATCACCGCCGGGTCATGTTCGTTATTCGCGGCAAGCCGCAGGGCCTGGGCCTTGAAATGACCGAGCGTTGCCCGCCAGTCCGAATCATCCAGATCGAGGGCCGTCTGGAAGGCCACCTCGGCATCTTGATAGAGGCCACTATCGAGCAGCGCCTTGCCGAGTTCGCGCTGACGAGCGGCCATCCTGTGTTTGATTTTGCGCTGGTTTTGCGCGTTTTCGTACTCGCGCGTTTCCTGGTCGAATCTCACCCGCTCATGTTCGAGCTGTAACTGTCCCTGTTTTATTTTCTCGAACGGGTAGGAAAAGGATATATCGGTCAGCAGTCCCGCCATTACCATAAAAAACAGCAGCAGCAGGGATAACACCAGGGGCCAGTGCTTCGAGACGAACTCGAAGATCGCCAACGGGGTTCGGAGTGGTTCTGACGTAAACAAGGGAACCTCTCGTGGGTTGTCGGTGCGGTTACCGGGGTGTTTATCGATCCAGGCGTCGGTGATGCCATCCATCCGGTCGTTGCCGATGTCATCGATGGCGGAGTCGCTTGTCCACGTATCCGAGGAATACGACATATCCGGGGCGCCTTTTTCGGGTGCCCGGTTTTCAACGCGCCTTGGGACTTGGCGCAGGGGAATGGCCTGGCGGCGGTACTTCATGAAGTGTGAACTGTGAATTGTGAATCAAACAGATGCACTGTTGCCATGAGAATGGAATGCTGGTGAGCGTTTTGCGCGAACCGCATCGATTGTGAGCCTGGGGGCTTGCTCTCTCATTGTCGGTGGTAATGCATCTCGCAACGTAACCGTTGCCATGAAAGCATTCATTTTCGATCAGCAAGGGCGCTGAAAGTAAAGCTATATTTTCCAGTTCCGACTGTGCCGGGTTGGGTATAGCGTTAGCGCTCTTGCTTTAATTCCGCCCTCCCTAGTGCCACGTTCCCCCTTATTTTAAGCGTTCAGCGAGGCAAAAAGTGGTTAGATGCAAGGCGCGCAAGTGCAGACATAGTGA
>JABDQX010000396.1 GCA_013042035.1 Gammaproteobacteria bacterium | reverse complement strand
TTTCTTCTACTGTTGCAGAAGATCTGCGCGGACTTGCTCCCGAATGCCGGACAGCGGTCATTGAAGGCAGCGCTCACGCGCCGTTTATTTCTCATCCCGTAGAGTTTCTCCAGGTATTGATGCCTTTTCTTGTCGAGGTATAAAAATCTATTGTGAACAATCTTTGTGAATCGATGCATTGCAACGAACCCATGGTCAATAAAACTGCCGGATACGATACCGAGGCCATGAAGGTAGACAAACGCAAGGTGCGGGAGAATTTCGACCGCGCCGCATCTTGCTACGATGAGATCGCCGAGCTGCAGCGAACCGTCGGTGACCGTTTGCTGACACATTTGGATCCGGTCGATCTCCGGCCTGGAATCGTACTGGATATGGGCGCGGGTACCGGATACTGCCTGTCTCCGCTGGAAAGCCGCTATCCGGACGCGCGGATCGTTGCCCTGGATCTGGCGGAGGGTATGCTAAAGACGGCGCGGAACAGGCAGGGAGTTTCCGGGCAGGGGCTTTTTATCTGCGGCGACGCCGAGCAATTACCCTTACGGGATGATTGCACCGATCTGCTGTTTTCCAACGTCACGGTGCAATGGTGCAACGATCTGGCGGGTACCTTTCATGAATTCGCTCGGATCCTGCGCCCTGGCGGACTCATGGTATTTTCCACCTTTGGTCCGGACACCCTGTGGGAGTTGCGCGACAGTTGGGGCGCAACCGATGCCAATAGCCACGTGAATTCCTTTGTCGATATGCACGATATCGGCGACATGCTGATACGAACCGGCTTTACCAACGTGGTCATGGATCGGGAGGAGGTTATCTGTACGTATGATAATGTACGTACCCTGATGCGGGAGCTAAAGACACTGGGTGCCCACAACGCAACCACGGCCAGAGCCCGAGGACTCACGGGCCGAAAACACTTCCAGGCCATGCTGGACGCCTATGAACGCCATCGCAGTAATGGAGATATCCCGGCAACCTATGAGGTAATCTATGGGTGCGGGAGGGTGCCGGAGTGAAAGTTTCATAACTTGACTTGAGAATGCACTATACTATGCGAGAAGAGATCACCAAATACGATTGCCACGTGGAGAAAAACTCATGATTGATCAGAACAGAAGAACCGTACTCAAAGCGGCCCTGGCAGGTGGTGTACTGGCCGGGGTTGCCGGATCGGGGTTGTTGATGCCGAGTCGGTTGTTGGCCGCATCGTCCGGGGATGCGTTCATGGCCACCACCTTGTCCGATGCGCTAAATGCAGTGTACGCGGGTGCCAGCCTCGACAATACGGAAACCGATGCCATCAGCTTCGAGGATACCAAGGAAAAGCCCGCGAATGCCCGCTCGGTCCAGATCTCCGTTTCTTCCAAGGTACCGAACACCAAATCCATCAGCATCTTCATCGAGAAAAATCCACGCCCACTCCTGGCGCGTTTTCAGTTTGAGTCCAACGCGATTCCGACGGTACAAACCCGTGCAAAGATGAAGGAAACTTCCCGCGCCATCGCTGTTATCGAAGATACCTCGGGCAAGCTCCATAGCCGCGCCATGACGATTACGGTAACGGAGAGCGGCTGCGCCGCCTAATTCACTGTCATTCTCTATATAAAATATAAGGTAAGAACAAAATGGCATCGAAATCCATCAGAATGAAAGCGGTACAATCCGGCGAGGAAACCCAGGTTACCGCTATCCTCAAGCACCCCATGGAAACCGGCGCCCGGAAGAATCCCGATACCGGTGAATTGATTCCGGCTCATTACATCACGGAAGTGCTGGCCAAGCATAATGATGCCTTGGTGCTGACTATGTATATGGGGCCCAGTGTATCGAAGGATCCGAAGATCAAATTCAGATTCAAGGGTGGCCAAGAGGGCGACAAGATCACCATAAGTTGGACGGACAACAAAGGTGAGTCGAGTACCAGCGACAGCAAAATCAAGTAGCCTGCTCCGATCTACCTCGTAGATTGGATTGGAATCGATAGGTGGCGGGAGAGTTGCATACGAGTTTGCGTATAGCGCTGTCGTTGTTTGTTCTGGCAACCGGTGTACCGTTTGCTGTTGCAGCGGCGGAGCCGTCACCTTCAGGCGCTATTATCGCCAGCGGAGTCATTGTCGGTAGACCGGCAGTCGGCAGCGATGTGGAACGCTTTCGTGGCTATGCGGGCGCACCGGATTTTGAAGTCGTATCGCGCAAAAAGCGGCTTAGGCTCTATCCCTGCACCACATGCCATCGATTCCTTCCCACCAGAACGACACCACGCAAGCTGGTTACCGCACTGCCACATCCGCATACGCTGCGCCATGGAAAAGGGCGGCTATGGTGTTTCGAGTGTCACGATCTCCAGAATAAGAACGCTTTGCATGTCATGGCAGGTGGCGGAGTGGCAGGCGGGGGAATAGATTTCGATCAGGAACATCTGCTCTGTGGTCAATGTCATTACAATCGTCACCAGGATTGGTATTTCGGTGCTCACGGTAAACGATTGGACAATTGGCGTGGCAAGCGGAAACTCGTCCTTTGCTCACATTGTCATGATCCCCATGATACCGTGCCCAAGCCACGCAAACCCCGGGAGAAGCCGCCTGTCCGGATCGGACTCGATCCCATGATGAAACCGGTGATTACGGAAAAGCAACAATGGAACAAACCGTAACCCCGAGCGAAGCGCGTGAGATCCAACAACAACTGCGCCACCGAGTGATAACCCACGATGCATTCAATGATGTACATTATGTGGCGGGTATCGATGTGGGGTTCGAGCAACGAAACACCATTACCCGCGCCGCCGTCGCCATTCTTACCTTTCCCGGGCTTGTCCTGATAGAGCGGGCAATCGCCCACCGAAAAACCGGCTTTCCCTATATTCCCGGACTCCTCTCCTTCCGGGAGATACCCGCCATCATGGATGCCATGGAGAAACTTCGCCTCACCCCGGATATGCTTTTGTGCGACGGACAGGGTATCGCCCATCCCCGCCGGTTCGGTATCGCCAGTCACCTGGGTGTATTGACCGATCTGCCAAGCATCGGCGTTGCCAAATCAAGGTTGACCGGCACCCACGATGAAGTACCGGAAAGGAAAGGCGCCTGGGCAGCGCTGTATGAGAATAATGCGGTGATCGGCGCGGTGTTGCGAACCAGAGTCGGCGTAAAACCATTGTATATCTCCACCGGGCACAAGATCGGCCTCGATTCCGCCATTGGGATTGTGATGGACTGTGTGACACGCTATCGATTGCCGGAAACCACGCGTTGGGCGCATCGGCTGGCCTCGGGATAGCGATCCGAAAGGCAAATAACACCGCCGAGACCAATCGGCATACCGAGTTTCTCCAACACGCGAAAATGTTTGACGGCGTCTTTTCCGGGAGACGCGGTTTTTTTGAATTCCAGTGGATAGACGACGCCATCCCGGATTCGGTTGCCCTGGCTCAGTGCCCGGGCCGGCAACAAATGATAGACTTCGCCCCATGGCTGACAAAGATATCGTAGGCAAAGAAACCATTCGGCGGCTTGCCGTGGATTTGGCTACGTATCTGCTGGAATTGCCCATTGACCCCGATTCCCTGGAGGTTCTGGCGACAGAGCACCAACGCATCGAAGATCGGCGCGCCGATATGGTCGTGAAATTACGTGATCGCGAGGGTGAATCCTTCCTGCTCCATATAGAAATCCAGAACAATAACGATAAGACGATGCCAGTCCGGATGCTGCGCTATAGGACCGATATCGCGCTCGCCCATCCCGGTCTGCCGCTGCGCCAATATCTCATCTACATCGGGCAAGAACCCCTCACCACGCCGGACGGAATCAATGAACCCGACCTCCGTTACCGCCATGGGCTCCTGGACATGCGCACGGTGGATTGCCGATACCTGCTGGAGAAAGATACCCCGGATGCCCTGGTGCTGGCGATCCTTTGCAACTTCGATGATCGTGACCCCCAGGCAGTGGTCAATCACATTTATACGCGCTTAAAATCCTTGCTGGGCGATAATTCCAAACGGTTCCGGGAATATGTGGAGATGCTGCACGTACTTTCCGTCAATCGTGACCTTGGCGCACAAATAAGAGAGGCAGAGAAAATGCTGACCCAAATAGACATCACGCGTCTCCCCCATTACCAGTTGGGGATGGAGA
>JABDQX010000383.1 GCA_013042035.1 Gammaproteobacteria bacterium | reverse complement strand
ATACGATACTAAAGATTAGGAACTCGGCCATGAGCCCGTTATTCCACTGGGTAACGTAATATTCCACGATGGACATCAGAATGAGGTGAAGGATATAAAACGGGTAGGATGCGCGATTGAAATATTCCAGGAATCGGTTGCGCGTGGTGAGAAATTGTCCGGCCACGCCCAGCAGTACCACTATCCAGCACCAAGTGGACAATCCCCTGAGTCCGGAAAAGATCGCGAGATACCCGATATTCGTATGCATGAGATGCTCGGGCATATGGGCCATCATTGCCACGGTTCCCACAGCGGTTCCCGTGCCAAGCAGCAGTGCCGGGATCAGGTATCGCGCCATGATTTGTTGGAATTTTCCTTCCAGGCAGAAAAGGAACCCATAGAGAAAGAGCAGCAAGTGATAGCCGAAATAGGTCCAGGATGCATTTTTTGGGGACGCGGCCGGCCACTTCAGGGAAAGAATACCCCAGGCCATGGCCAGAGGTAGTCCGGCCAGGAAGATGAAGCCTTTTTTATCCAATACAGTCGCCAGCCTCGCTACCCATGCACGGGCTACCGGTTCCCGTAAAAAAAGAAACAGCGGCAAGGCGAGAAACGAAAAACATAGCAGATAGGCGACAAACCACAAATGCCACCACTTGGGGAGAGCAACGCCATTGCCGTAAAGTGCCTGGAGACCCGTGGGCCAGAAATGGGTGAAGTAATCGGCGAGGCTTCTACCCGCGGCCATGTCCGGCCAGAAGTAGGCAATAAGCGGCGCGCCAAATACCATAAAGGCCAGCAGCGGAACCAGAAGGCGCAGCAGCCGTTCCCGAATATAGTCTCCGGGCGAACGGTAACCGAGCGCGAGGCAGGTGCCCGCGCCCGATATGAAGAATAACAGCGGCATACCCCACAGGTAAGGGAAGGCCACACCTACCCGCATCAGCGTGAAACCGAATCCTTCCCGAGGGATCTGGGAAAATTCCGGGACGAACGCCATCATCCAGGCCGCATGGTAGGGCACCAGGATGAGGATCACGAGTATCCTCAGCCAGTCCAGATCGTACCGTCTAATGGGTTTTTCGATCACGCTTTATTGTGACAAAATGCCGGTCTAGCTTGTATATGGTAACCGGGCGGTGCGAGGCTTTTTTAACCGTGCCGGTCCGGTTGTGTAATTTGGCGGCCTTGTCAGGCACCACGCCAGCGCCATTGGTCGACTCATATCGCCAGATGGCCGCAAGATCGTTTTCCGACAATGTACCGGCTGCCTGTTTGAGGTATAGGCTGTTCATAACATAGTCATACCGGACATCCGCATAATCCCGTTTTGCTCGAAATACCTCGCGCTGGGCATCCAATACATCCACGGAGTTCCGGGTTCCTACCTGGAATCCTGTCTCAATGGCCTTCAATGCGGCTTCGGCGGACTGTAGCGCACGGCGCCGCGCGCTGACGCTGGAGATGCCGGATACCACACCCGAGAAGGCATCATGGGTTTGTCGCTGTATACTGCGGTTGATCCCGACCAAATCATCCACCTTCTGGCTGTGAAGATGGATGGCCTCCCGGGTTCGTGACAGAACAAAACCACCTTGGTAAAGGGGAACATTCAGCCGAAGTGTAATGCTGGAGGTTCTGGTATCGATTAAGCCATCCTGAGTCTTGTCCGTCGATAGCCGGTTATGCGCCCCTACCAGATCCAGCGTTGGCAAATGTCCGGCGCCGACGCGCTCGATTTCTGCCTTTGCAATCTGCGCGTCTTGACGGGCGATTGTGACTTCGGGGTTTTGGGTTAGTGCGGCTTCCATCCATTGTTCGATGTCATTGGGCGAGGGAAGGCGCAGCGGTATCTGTTCGGCCAACGGATCGAGTGTCGGCAAATACTCTCCTGTCACTTCCCACAGGCCTTTATGTGCGTTACCGAGTCGATTTTCGGCCTCGATTGCCTGTGCCGCCGCAATATCGTATCTGGCCTGGGCTTCCTGAACATCGGTAACGGCGACAAACCCAATCCCGAATCGTTGCCGTGCCTGGTGCAGTTGCTCCTCGGCCGCATCTTTCTCGGAGCGGGCAAAGGCCAGTTCATCCGTGGCCTGCAATACCCCGAAATAGCGCTCCGCTACCCGGATCATCAATTTCTGACGGGCAAGGGCCAGGATAACTTCGGCCTGACTGACCCGGCGCTTGGCTTGACCCAGTTGAACCCAGAGGTCCTTACGGTAAATCGGCTGCGCAATGGTCAGTTCCATTGCCCTATTGGCCTGGTCTTCTCGTATATTCCGCCGGGTCTCGGCCGCGGAAAGCGCCAATGTCATGGCAGGCAACAGGGAGGCTCGGGCCTGTGGCTCCAGTTCACGGGTCGCCCGATTAGCGGCAAGCGCACCGCTGTATTCAGCATCGCTGTCAAGGGCCAGTTTGTAGGCATCCAGCAAATTGCCGGCAAGCGATATCTGGGAAAACAGAATACCAATAATCCAGATCAGGCCAGTGTTGCGCACGCTAATTTCCTTCGGTTATGGTCTCCATGAGAAAATAGGTTGCTGAGCGACGTATTTGTAGTAGGTGGAATTTACCGCAAAAACAATTCATAAGCAGGATTGCTGGTCTCTTGCCAATGGGGATAACCGGTTTCCGCAAGGAAAGCATCGAACGCCTTGGTTTCATCGCCGGCTACCTGGAATCCCGCGAGTACGCGCCCATAGGCGGCACCGTGATTCTGGTAATGGAACATGCTGATGTTCCAGCGGTTTCCCATTCGTGTCAGAAACCCGAGCAATGCCCCGGGGCGTTCGGGAAACTGGAAGCGATATAACCGTTCCTTGGTCAGATCGGACATAAATTCGGATGGCGTCATATCGGAATCGATGCCGCCGGTGTTGATCCCCGGCGCCCGGCCACCCACCATATGGCGAATATGGAGCTTGGCCATCTCGTTGTCTGTCATGTCGACGACCGCGTAGCCCGCCTCGCGCAAATGGGTGATTAGCGCCTTTTTATCGGCTTCGCCCTCTCGAAGTTCCACACCGGCAAACACCCTGGCCTCGCTACGCTCGGCATAGCGATAATTGAATTCGGTAATCGATCGCTGCCCGATGATGCGGCAAAACGTCAGAAAGCTGCCGGGTTTTTCCGGTATGGTCACCGCAAGGAGGGCCTCGCGTTGTTCGCCCAATTCGGCCCGTTCGGCAATGTGTCGCAGGCGATCGAAGTTGACATTGGCGCCACTGTCGATGGCGATAAGCGTCTTATCGAATAGGTTCTCGCGCGCGACATATTTTTTAAGACCGGCGATGCCAAGGGCACCGGCGGGTTCGGCAATGGAACGGGTATTGTCATAGATATCCTTGATGGCGGCGCAGATCTCGTCGGTGTTGACGAGCAGAACCTCGTCTACATATTCCCTGGCGACGGCAAACGGTTCCTTGCCCACCTGACGCACGGCCACGCCATCGGCAAAGATCCCGACCCGGTCCAATACCACGCGTTCACCGGTACGCAATGCCTCGTGCATGCACGGTGCCTCATCGGGTTCCACGCCGATGATCCTCACCTCCGGCCAGAGCGCCTTTGTGTATGCAGCGATACCCGCGATAAGGCCGCCGCCACCAACCGGCACGAAAATGGCGTGTAGCGCCCCGGTATGCTGACGGAAGATCTCCATGGCAATGGTCCCTTGCCCGGCGATGACATCCACGTCGTCATAGGGGTGGACGAAGGCCATGCCGCTTGCCGTCATGAGCGCATCGGCATGGGTTCGCGCTTCATCGTAGGTATTGCCGTGAAGGACAATCTCGGCGCCAAGGTTTCGGACCGCATCGACCTTGATACGAGGCGTGGTGACCGGCATGACAATCAGCGCTCGCGCACCAAGCTGGGTTGCCGCCAGCGCAACTCCCTGGGCATGGTTGCCGGCTGAAGCGGCGATAATCCCCCGATCACGCGTTTCCTGGTCGAATCCCGCGATCTTGTTGTAGGCTCCGCGCAGCTTGAAGGAAAAGACCGGTTGCAAGTCTTCCCGTTTCAACAGTACACGGTTACCGAGCCGACGCGACAAGATCGGTGCGGCATCGAGCGGCGTTTCCTGGGCAACATCGTAAACGTGGGATTTTAGGATTTTTTGGAGGTAGGTTTTGAGCATAATCTTGCTTCGCAAAAGTATAGGGTTTTGTTTTGCGAGGCTTGGCGAGATTGGCCTGGAAGCCTGTCGGACTTAGAGCGTGTCTGAAAATTCCGGGCCGCCGCAGTAGACTGGGGATTTTTCAGACACGCTCTTAGCAAATGCCCGTCACGCTGGAGAATTTATTACCAGGGCATAAAGGAATTGATAGCCGACATGGGTCGAACGAACTGATGCGTTACCGCCCCCACGTCGTGGCTCATCTTGCCCATGGTCACTGTCATGGAAACAACGGATTGATTCATACTGTGCATGGCCTTGTTCATCTCTGACAGGTTTACCAGCATCGGTTCCATGGTATTCATGTTTCCCGATATGCTGGACACATCCGTCCGCATGGCGGTAAGGTTGACGTTCATGGATACCATCGTCTCATCCATTCTTTGAACGCTTTGTGTCATTCGGGTTACCTGCGTACTCATATTATCGACGCTTGACGAAAGTGCGGCGACATTCGTAGCCAAGATATCCATGTGCGGTTGCATGTCCGAATCCATGCTGTCGGCAAGCGTGTGCATATCTCGCGTCAAACTATAGACCAGATAGAATCCGTACACCGCCAGAATGATAAAGGCAAACATGGAAGGGTAGACGATCATCTCCCAGCGCCGGGCGCTCGCTTCGAAGGTCTTTGCGAAGCGCTCCAGATGCACCATGTTGTCCCCACCCCCCTGGCGTTGAGACGATGATTTTCCAGTAGCCGGTTCCGACGGTTTTTGTTGTGATGGCGTTGGATTACCCGTTTCGGGTCCTTTTATAGACATTGACAAGTTTCCTGGAAAAGCTTTATGAACATAAGCAGGAATCGAGGGACTCCGCACAAAACCCGCTGCAAATGCACCGGATTGACGCTATTCGAATTGCTGGTGGTTATCGCCATCATCGGGATTGCCAGCACCATGATAGTGGTATCTTTCAATCTGGATGATCCCGATAAAAATGCACGGATCGAAGCAAAACGCCTGGCAAATCTTATTCGGCTCGCTATTGATGAAAGCATCATCACGGGTTCGAACACGGGATTAGAGCTTACCCCGGATGGCTATCGGTTTCTTCATTACGAATACGGGACGGGAAACCGGCAGGCATTGGAGGCGGTGGGTGCATTGCGCCCTCGCACACTGCCGGAATCCGTATCCCTGGAGCTAATCAGTTTGGATGGGGCCACGCTGCCATCGACTGACGCTTTGCATCCGCGAATGGTCTTTTTATCAAGCGGCGAAATTACGCCGTTTCAACTATCGGTTATCAATGGATATGGGAAAGAAGATCAGCGCATTATTGGGAAGTGGGACGGCTCCGTTGTCCTGGAAACATATAACGACTGATCGTGTTTTATCGGATTGATTTCAATGCATTCCAGGAGACTATTTCCCCTCCACGCCAACGAGAGAGCGTCGGTCCAATAGACTCTTGAGTTTAAACCCGAGCCGGAATGCCATCTCTTTAATGGCGGATTGCCGGGGAACGATATCCGCGTCATCCGGCGATTTGCTCAACCCGAAATTCCTGCTTCTAGCGTATTCCATCAAGGTGTTGAATCCTATCTCATCGACCCTTGGACATTCCAACGCTATGTTTTCGATGTTCGATTTGTCGAAAAACATCGGTTTTCCAGTGATATATGGGGTAAACATTTTCCCAAAGGAACGATAGTACATCTTCTCGATGATGGTTTTGCTGGCCGGTTCTTCATCGACGCGCACCACACCCGAGCAATTAACGGCCTTTTCTATCAACGGAATATAGAGATGATGCGGCGTTTCTTCATCATTGACTAAATGTATGGATCGATTGTAGACATCTTCAAAGATCGTGTACATCATGACCTTTGCCACATAATCCACGGGGACGATATTCAGGCCACTGTCGTTCGAATACTGAGCCCTCATCGGTATATTCACATGGACGTCAAGTAACGCCTCCATGCTTAATTCGTTATGGATAACCTTCTTGGCATAAAGAAGAAGCGCCGCGCATGAGTAAAATATATCGAACTTATACGTTAACCCGAGAACGGGTTCGATGAGCCTTCCGGATACGATGGACGGACGATAAATAAGATAATTGATGTTATTTTCTTTACAGAATTGCCGAACGTTGACTTCTGCCCGCAGCTTGGTTTGCTCGTAGGAATTTTTGAAGCTTGCCTCCAAATTCACATAATCCGGGGATATTTCCCCGGAGGCGTCACCGCAAACATAGGCAGAACTCACATAAATAAACTTCTTTACATTCAGTTCCTTGCATAAGGTAAGCATTCGATCGGTCCCTTTTACATTGACCTGATTCAATTTGGTGACGACTTCATCCGTCGCCCTAAAATCACTGACCGAGGCAATATGCAGGATATGGCTGAAGCGCGTACCCAGGATTTTTGCGCGGTCCGAGGCATCGAATGGTTGGTCTTCCCCAAGATTGTATTCGTAATAGCTTACGAATTCGTCATTATCGAAATACGCCAGCATTTTGGATAGGGATGGATGCAGGGATATGGGGCATTCATCGGAGAGGAAAGATGCCACGCGCTGTTTGAAGGTAAGGTCGCCCGATGATCTGCCCAGCAGGGAAAGCTTTATGTCTTCTCCCTTTTCGTATGCACGAAAGGCCTCGAATAGAAAATTCCGACCTAAAAGACTCGTGCCTCCCGTGACCAAAATGTTCATGAATCCTCTTCCCCCTTACAGAATCAAATCATCAAGCGATTGCATTTATTTATTGCGTTCAGGTGTGGCACCCAACGGAAAAAGACATGCCCGAATCGCGCAGGATTTTTACATCCGGATGGATTCTGTGCCGGGTTGACTTACAGGTGCCTTGTATTTGGAGCGGGTGATGGGAATCGAACCCACGCCATCAGCTTGGGAAGCTGAGGTTCTACCATTGAACTACACCCGCAGTAACAGGAATTCTACTGAAGTAACGCGCTACAGGCAAAACTAGCGATGACCTATGCGCATACAAGTCAAGGAGCCTCTTGGCAAATACTATGGCAAACGCCATAAAACTACGTATTGGCTCCCAATCCTTCGCGATGGACTCGATTCAGGAATGACAGTAGATCCTTAAAAGGAAGTAAGTGTAGAGGGACAATGTTTACGATGGACATGAAGGCAAGATCACGATCGACGAACTCATGGGCGCCATCTACCAACTGTTGCCGCAAGTTCTGTACGCTGGACTCGAGGGGTTGAATGAAAGCGGTGAAATCATCGGTTATATCCTCGTCATCATAGGCC
>JABDQX010000382.1 GCA_013042035.1 Gammaproteobacteria bacterium | reverse complement strand
CAGCAGGCCCACCGCGTGTTCCCCGCGAGAGCCGACGACCGTGGTGGCTTGGGGGTCATTGAGAGGGTAACTCTCGCGAGGCCCCAACCGTTCGGCAGTGAGGTAGGTGAGTCCTAATAGGCGCAGGGCTAGAGATGGCGCATTGCCGGTTGCATCAGTGGGTAGCAGGTATCTCAATCGCGTCGGTTGCTCGTAGGGTGTGCCACCAACGGTGACACGCTCGACCGCCATAGACATCTCTTTACGATCACCGGAGAAGCGCCATTCATAGGTTTCATCCTCGCACACCATGCCCAGCTCAAATTCTCGGCGCCCGTTTGTCTGGTCGATGACATCGAACACGGTTCCCAATTCCAGGATCGGGCCGTTCAGCATCAACCGTGTGGACCACTCGTGTTCGCGCAGGGTTTGATTGAGCAGCACAATGGCCTGAAGAATCGATGACTTGCCGGAGGCGTTTGTCCCGGACAGCAATGTCAATGGGGCGAGCGGAAGCTTCAGTAATTCGAAGCACTTGAAGTGCCGAAGGTCAAGCCGGGTAATCACCGAGCACCTCCTGGAACATCTCTCTGGCAATGGAAAAACGATGACGAACCTTCCAAACATCGTTTGGTCCGTAGGTAATGGAATCGATGAAATTCTGATCTCTCATCAGCTTGAAGAAGACCCTTTGCAAGACTTCTGCGCGTTCCTCCACGATCTGTTTCGGATACTGGGAGAGACCAGTAGACATCACATCCCAAAGCGAGGCATTGAGTACGGAGCGTGAGTTGTAAACTGCATGATGTTTCCTGAATGCATGTTTACCAAAGACCATGAAATTGTTGGAAAGACCGGTTCGGAATTCTATCGAGAGCCTTTCCAGTGCGTCTTTCTCCAGTTCATTCATTCTCTTCAATGCTTCGGCCAGGAAATCATCCATGTCACTTTTATATGCTTCGATGGGGAGAAGCTGGAATGCGCAGAAGCGATTCACGAACTCCCGGTCCCGCATGGTCCGCCGTTTCAGACTCCGCCCGGTGGCCTTGACGAAGATCGCTGTTTCGGCCTCTTCCTTCAGAAAACGGGTCCCCTCGCCGGAATACAGACAATTGCGCATCTGCTGTCGCGTTAAGGAGAGCCCGCTATTGACGCGCTCGAAGATATCCAGGCGCGCCCGTTCGGGTGCTTTGGCGTCGATCACGTATAGGATGAGGTTGCAGTCCTCGACTCGGTTTTGGAACTTGGGAAACAGTTCATCGAAGCATTTTTTGTTCAGCTCAGGCTGGTCCGGGAGTTTTAATCGCAGTTCATTGTTCACAAAACGCTGGAAGGTGGACAGACGCTGTAAGCCGTCCACTACTATCATTTTCCCTTCCCGATCCTCACCAAGATAGAATACTGGCAAGGGGATGCGCATCAGCACCGACTCAATGAGTTTGCTTTGTTTGTCTTCTGACCAGATGAAATCCCGTTGGAACTCCGGGTTCATGATGAAGCTCCCTTTCTCGATTCGTCTCAGGATATCGTGCACCGTGCGGTTATCCTGTCGGATCAGCATCGTGTCGATGGGGTAATCCGCCCAATGGGAATCTTCGTTTTCACCAAGACCTTCGATCTCTTCTGATTCAGAGTTATCGGATTGAGAATTGTCGACATTGGAATTCATGGGATAGCCTTCAGTTTCAGTTTTCTCATTAACCATCCAACTCAAACAGCGTCTCTTGCGTCGGCACCAACTTCTCTGCCCCCGGCGGCGCAAAACCAAAGTGCAACCAGGCGCTGCGCGTTGCTATCCGGCCACGGGGGGTGCGCTGTAAAAAACCCTGCTGGATAAGATAGGGTTCCAGAACATCCTCGATGGTACCGCGCTCCTCGCCGATGGCGGCGGCCAGATTATCCACGCCCACCGGGCCACCATCGAATTTTTGCAGAACCGCCAACAAAAGCTTTTGATCCATGACATCAAAACCTGCCGCGTCCACATCCAGCAGCACCAGGGCTTGCCTGGCGATTTCCAGCGAGATTCGTCCGCTAGCCTTGACCTCGGCATAATCCCTGGCGCGCCGCAGAAGCCGGTTGGCGATGCGGGGCGTTCCTCGGGACCGGCGCGCCAGCTCACGTGCGCCGTCGCGCTCCACGGCAACATCCAATATCCTTGCCGAGCGTTCAACAATAGCCGTCAATTCATCGACACTGTAAAACTCCAACCGCTGCACGATCCCAAAGCGATCCCGCAGCGGCGAAGTCAGCAATCCCGCCCGGGTTGTCGCCCCGATTAACGTAAACTGCGGAAGGTCCAGCTTAATGGAACGGGCGGCGGGGCCCTCTCCGATGATGATATCGAGCTGGAAATCCTCCATGGCGGGATAGAGGATCTCCTCGACCATGGGATTGAGGCGATGCATCTCATCGATGAACAGTACATCACGCGGTTCCAGGTTGGTCAGCAATGCCGCCAGATCACCGGAGCGCTCCAATACCGGACCGGAGGTCTGACGAAAGTTTGCGCCAAGTTCGTTGCTCACCACCTGGGCCAGCGTTGTCTTGCCAAGTCCGGGCGGACCGAAAAGTAAGACATGATCCAGGGCGTCTCCTCGGCGCTTGGCCGCTTCGATAAAGATCTCCATCTGCGCGCGGACCGCCGGTTGCCCCACATATTCAGTCAGGCGACGGGGGCGAACCGTCCGTGCCAGCGCCTTGTCCTGGGGACCTTCCAGGGAGGTTACGATGCCCTGTTTTGCACTTACTGTTTCAGCCACGAATTCCTAATTCCTAATTCTCAATTCGCAATTTACTTTTTCCCCATCGCCTGAAGCGCGCGACGCACGATCTCCTCGCAGGCCAGTCCCTCGCAATTTATGGCATCGATACGCCGGCCGGCGTCCGGGGGTTTGAGCCCCAACGCCACCAGAGCGCTGATGGCCTCGGCCCTTGGCGTGGACTGCATACCACGGTTTTGTGTTCCAACAATCGCCGAAGTATCGATGACCGATACCGAATCCAGGCGATGCCGCATTTCCATGATTAGCCGCTGGGCTGTCTTTTTACCAATGCCCGGCAGGCGTTCCAGGCTCGTTGTGTCGCTTTCATATACGCATCGGGAAAACGCTTGCGCATCCATGCCGGAAAGGATTGCCAACGCCATTCTGGCGCCAACGCCATTGATCTTCAGCAGAAGACGGAAAACATCCCGGTCCGATCTGTCGGCAAAGCCATATAATCGGTGGGCATCTTCCCGGATTGTTTGATGGATATGGAGGGCCACTTCCCGACCGGGCTCCGGCAAGACCGAAAAGGTCGTTATCGGTGCCTCCAATTCGTACCCAACGCCGTGAACGTCGAGAAGTATTGAGGGGGGATGTTTTTCGCGGACAATTCCCTG
>JABDQX010000073.1 GCA_013042035.1 Gammaproteobacteria bacterium | reverse complement strand
CATCCAAGATCACTGGAGTTAAGGGGATACCCAGTTTTCCCGTTTTCCGGAGATCCTCGCTCGCGCCTGAAAGCATTTTTTGCTGTTGGTGGAAGGCATTACCTCTGCCGGTGTTTATGTATTTCTTGATCTGGCGTAATTCGGATTCGGCCTTGGTGATCAGGTTTCGTGGTCGTGTATCGGCTCGCTTGATCGGCTGAGCCCGCCCGTATCCGACTCGGACAGAGGCCGGCTCTACTGGGGGCTCGCTTCTCTCGACCCCGCCACCCAATCTTGCCCCCTGACCGTCTACGGGGAGTGCTCCGCGTTGTCCAACGCCACCTTCCGGGCCTTACCGGCCCATGTCCCACGGATTGATGAGCGGGATATCGAGAATCATCGAAGCGGCGGGTATTGCCGGTGGCAAGCGTTGCCTTGCGGGCGAGCGCGATACCGACAATGAAGGTGTCGCGCGTATCCACGGGCCGCCCGTCCAGCCATTGGATCACAACCGACTCGGGCCGAGAGGACGTTGGTATCCAGGATAATCACTCAGTGAAGTCCACGGGTTCAATGAACTGCCCGCGGATCTCCGGTAAGTCCTCTTCCAGCCCGATATCGGCGAAGCGCGATGCAATCCAGGAGCCCAGCCCCATCTCTTGCGGCCTTTTTTTCACGATAGCGCTTCGCAGGATCTCCCGGGCCTCCTGCTCCATGCTCCAGCCATGGAGGGCCGCTCGGGCCTTGATGCCTTCTTTTATATCGTGGTCCAGGTTTCGAATGAGCATTTGCGTCATCGTTATTCCCTCCGTATCAGAATGCTATGATGCCAATTCGTCATTCTCAACTCCCAAACACCCCACCGCAACGGGTTCCGCATTTGGCGCAATCCCCCGTTTTCGTCAGATTCCCGGCCGTGAGGGAATAGCGGTTTCGCCCGATCAGGCGGGTGCCGCACTGGTGACAATACGTGCTTTGCCCTTCCGTGTCGTGGACGTTGCCCGTGTAGGCGTAGCGGACACCATTGCCCATGGCGATCTCCCGCGCTCGGCGCAAGGTTGCCAAGGGGGTCGGTGGAATGCCCCGCATCCGATAATCGGGATGAAAGGCCGTGAAGTGCATGGGGACATCCGGGCCGAGATTTTCCACCACCCAGCGAGTCTCGGCATCGAGTTCCTTGTCCGAATCGTTGAGGCTCGGAATCAACAACGTCGTCAACTCGAACCAAATCCGCGTCTTGTGTTTGAGATACTCGAGCGTATCCAGGACGGATTGCAGTTGCCCACTGCAGAATTTCTTATAAAAGCCCGCCGTGAATGCCTTCAGATCCACATTGGCGGCGTCCATCTCGGCAAAGAATGCCTTGCGGGCCTCTCCATGGATGTAGCCTGCCGTTACCGCTACCGATAGGATACCCCGCGCCCGGCAGACCCTGGCGATATCCATGGCGTATTCCATGAAGATCACCGGGTCGTTGTAGGTATAGGCAACGCTTTTGCAGTTGTGCCGTTCGGCCATGCCCAGGACTTCCACGGGCGATGCCCGCGCCATCAGTTTGTCCATCCGGTTGGCTTTGCTCATGTGCCAGTTCTGGCAGAATTTGCAGGTCAGATTACAACCTGCCGTTCCAAAAGACAGGATGGACGTCCCCGGCAAGAAATGGTTAAGGGGCTTTTTTTCCACCGGGTCGACGGCAAAGCCGCTGGAGCGCCCGTAGGTGGTCAGGACGACGGCATCGCCATGATTCATCCGCACGAAGCAAAGGCCGCGTTGTCCGTCTTTCAGCGTGCAGCCACGGGGACAGACGTCGCATTGCACGCGGGGCTTGTTTTCGTCGTTGTGCCCCAATGCGTGCCAGTAGCGAGTGGGGAAGTAGTCTGAATGATTCGTCATGCCGGCTATTTTAAATTGAAGATAATATCGAGCCGCCAATGATAGTATACTAAGAGCGCGAAAACTAAAGCGAGATATTCTCATGGCATTACAGTTAGATGCAGCGCAGAGCATCTCGCTTTGGTTTTTGCGTAGCTAATAATTTCCCGAAGCAACACTATTCAGGAATGCGCCCATGACTTCCAGTCACAGAATACACTCCACCCCCTGGCTCGCGGGCTTTTTTCTCCTCCTCGGACTCTTTATCGGCATCGGCTTCGATGCCCTGGCCGCTCCCCTGGAACTGCGCCTCCAGTTTCGCACCACCGACGGCAAAACCACCGTCGGCCTGCACAGCCCAGGTCTCGATCTCGGCACTGATGCACACCCCTTTATCAATCCCCTGGCGTCCGAAAAAACCGCACTGGAAGACCTTCGTTGGTATCTGGAAAATTACGTTTCATGGCCGGTGGGACCCAATGTGAAGCGGGCCGGGCGCGTCGAGGGGCGCCTCACCGACATCGGGCGTCTGCTGTTTCAGGCAACCCTCGGCCGTCCCGACGCCATGCGTATCTGGCAGCAGTTCCGCGACCACCCGGACCGCCCAAAACACCTGACCATCGACACCCGGGACCCGGACGTGTTGCGCCTGCCCTGGGAGCTGCTGGCCGACGGACAAAGCCATCTGTTTGCCCTGGATATCTCCATCCGCCGCCGCGTTCACGACAGCAAGCAACGCCTGACCGGCCCCGGTTTTACACTGCCGCTGCGCATCCTCATGGTCACCGCCCGGCCCCAGGAAACCAATTTTATCGATCCGCGCATCGCCCCTCGTGCGTTGCTTGATGCCGTGGCCGGATTCGGCGGGGCGGCGGGCCAGGAGACCGTTGTCGTCGAATTTCTCGATACCCCCAGCTTCGTGGCGCTCAGTCAACGTCTGCGCGACGAAACCAAACCGCCGGTGCATGTCGTTCACTTTGATGGCCACGGCAAATACGACGCCGTCAGAAAGATGGGATCCCTGGCCTTCGAGGACGGCAAGGGCCATCTCGATACGGTGGATGCCGAGCGCCTGGGGACCCTCATGGCGAAAGCCGGCACACCGCTCCTGCTGCTGGACGCCTGCCAGTCGGCCAGTGTCGACGGTGAAGATCCCTTTCGCGGCGTCGCCCAGCGCCTCATTGAGGCCGGGGCAGGCGCGGTGGTGGCCATGCCCTACAGTGTGCTTGTCAAGACCAGCCAGATGTTCTTCAGCGACTTCTACCGGGCATTGGTGAGCGGCAAGACCATCGGTCAGGCCGTGGACCGGGGCCGCTGGGCGTTGCTCGATAACCCTGCCCGGGACGAGATCTACTATCCCCCCGAGAAAGACATGGTCTCGGTGAGACTAAAGGACTGGTTCTTGCCGGTGCTCTACCAGCGTGCCGGTGATCTTGCGCCCTTTGCCGAGGTTGCGGATCGGGCGCTGGCGCATCCTGCCGGCATAAAAAATGACTGCCACTTCCTGGAACCACGGGTTGCCGATGCCCTGTTGGGCGGTTTCCCGGAACCCAAATACTGCTTCATCGGCCGCTCCCGTGAACTGTGGGCGCTGCAAAACCAACTGGCCGATCATTCAGTGGTGGTGCTCCACGGCCTCGCCGGTCAAGGCAAGACCGCCACCGCCAGCGAGGCGGCCCGCTGGTTTATCCGCACCCGGCACTTCGCAAAGGCGGTGTTCGTCTCCTTCGAGGGCGGTGGCGACCGGGATAGCGCCCTGGGGCAACTCGGCGATGCCCTGATCGGGGAAAAATTCGCGGGCCTTCCCAGGGAAGCGCGCCTGCCTGCGCTGCAAGAGGCATTGGCCGAGGAACCGGTGTTGATTGTCTGGGACAATTTCGAGAGCGTCCTACCCGGCTGGGAGGCGGCGCTGCCAGCGGACGAATTGCAGGCATTGCTGGAAACCGGGCTAGCGTTGACGTCAGGACATCGTAGGGTGGATAAACGGAGTGCATCCACCAATGGGGAGGTGGATGCGCTTCGCTTATCCACCCTACTCATCACCACCCGCGACGCGAAGCTCGCGCGGCACCACACGGGCTTCGCTCCCTCGCCCCGGGTGGCCTACCTTCCCTTGGAAGGCATGATTACCCACGAAGCCCTGGAACTGGCCGGCGCCGTGCTGGACGCCCGCAATCTCCCCCGCCCGCCACGGGAGGGGCTGGAACGATTGCTTACTTATCTCGGTGGCCATCCGCTGGCCATCCTGCTGGTGGTGCCCCATCTTGCCGACTACGACAACGACGTGGATCAGGTGATCCGGCGCTTCGAGGAACTCTATCCCGGTTTCACCGAGGGAGGAGCAAAGGCGCGCAACGAATCCTTGCAGGTTAGCATGGGTTTCTCCCTGGATCGCATCGATCCTGCCGCGCGGGAACAAATGCCGGTTCTGGGCGCCTTTGCCCAGGGCGCGTCGGAGATTGCCCTGCAAAATGTTGCTATGTGGCTGGGGTCGAGCGCAGCGAGCCCCCAGAAGAGCGCAGCGAGCCCTCAGCAGTCGGATCAGGGGAAATTATTGCTATCGGAACTCGAACAGGCAGGTCTCGTCTCCGTCAAAAAGATTCCTGTTTCCACCGGTGCGCTGCGCTTTATCGCAGGGGAAAGCGAACCGCCCAAGGACAGCTTCGCCGAAAACCAAACCATCCCCTTCTACCGTTTCCACCCCACTCTGGCCCCCTACCTGCGCGGGCAATGGGATGAGGAAGAGCGCCAACGCTACCGGCAGCGCCACCAGCGGTTTTACTATCAACTGGCGAGCCGCCTGTATCAACTGGATTCCCGCGACCCCCACAGCGCCCGCGCGCTGGCTCGGCGGGAGATGCCCAACCTCCGGGG
>JABDQX010000370.1 GCA_013042035.1 Gammaproteobacteria bacterium | reverse complement strand
TTTGAAAGAGGTCACTATGTCTGCACTTGCGCGCCTTGCATCTAACCACTTTTTGCCTCGCTGAACGCATAAAATAAGGTGGAACGTGGCACTAGGACAGCAATCTGGAGAACTGGAAATATGTTGAAGCAATGGGACAGGATATTGGACCAATTGCTGCGTAAGAAGGACACGCCGTGCCAAATGACGCTGACTATGGAGAAGATTCGCGAGCTGATATCGGCACAGGCGGATAATGGCGGTGGCTATAACCGCAACGCGACGAAAGAGATGCTGGCTCAAGTGGAATGCGGCCATGGACAACAGGCGGTGGATGACCTGATTCGGGAGTTCGATCTGGAATCCACCTTCGACTTCAAACCGGGGCACTCATTCCTGTTGGAAAGTAGGGGGTGAGCTTCCAAACATAAACCACACAGGCTCCGTGTACAGCTTTTTCTAAATCTGCCGTTTCTGTAGGTAGGTTCTTGGCGCCGGAATTTTGAACGAAACGACCAAAAAATCCTCGTGGCGTATTTTGGTTCCGGTTGTGTCGGGTTGAGTTATAGAGAAAAGTTGCACACGGAGGTACGTTGTCTTGAACAGTCCGCTTCCTTGATGTTGAAACCAGTTGAAGCGCCAAATGGTATTGGAAGTCACGCTTACCATTGGTGGTGTGACGCACTTCAACAGCACCAAGTGTCTGTTTTGCTGAAAGTTTAAAATACAGGCGTTAAAAGTATACCTCTTAGGAGAATTTGCATGCTTACATTTGCCTTGATATGTGCGGTCGTGGCTTTGCTTTACGGGGCATGGTCCGTCACATCGATATTATCCAAACCTGCCGGGAATCAAAGGATGCAGGAGATCGCCGGGGCCATTCAGGAGGGCGCCAGCGCCTATCTTAACCGGCAGTACACAACCATCGGCATCGTGGGCGCCGTTTTGTTCGTTATCATCGGTTTCGCATTGAGCTGGATAACGGCTATCGGTTTTGCCATCGGCGCCATCTTTTCCGGTGCGGCCGGTTACATTGGCATGAATATTTCCGTGCGCGCCAATGTCCGAACCGCCGAAGCCGCCAACGACGGCCTGAACGCCGCTTTGCAGATTGCCTTCAAGGGCGGCGCCATCACTGGTCTTCTGGTGGTGGGTCTTGGGCTTCTGGGGGTTGCCGGTTACTACGGCATCCTTACCGAGTTCATGCAAATGGACAACAAATCGACCCTGGCCGCCCTGGTCGGTCTTGGGTTCGGTGGATCGCTTATCTCCATCTTTGCCCGTCTCGGTGGCGGCATCTTCACCAAGGGCGCCGACGTGGGCGCTGATTTGGTGGGCAAGGTCGAGGCTGGTATCCCCGAGGATGATCCACGCAATCCCGCCGTCATCGCCGACAATGTGGGCGACAACGTGGGCGATTGCGCTGGCATGGCAGCAGATCTTTTCGAGACCTACGCCGTCACCATCATCGCCACCATGTTGCTGGGCAGCCTCCTGTTCACCGCGTCAGGTCAGGAAACGGCTATCCTCTACCCGCTGGTGTTGGGCGGCGTTTCCATCATCGCTTCGGTCGTCGGCACCTTCTTCGTCAAGGCCACCGAGGGCGCCAAGATCATGACGGCCCTTTACAAGGGACTCGTCGTGGCCGGTGTGTTGGCGGCGGTTGCCTTCTGGTTCGTCACCGATTACATGATGGCGGCGGGTATGACGCTCTCCAACGGTACGGTTATCTCCAGTGTCAGTATCTTCAGCGCGGCCATGATCGGGCTCGTGTTGACAGGCGCCTTGGTTTTCATCACCGAGTACTACACCGGTACCGAGTTCAGCCCGGTGCAAAAAATCGCGGCGGCTTCGGAGACGGGACACGCCACCAACATGATCGCCGGACTTGGCATCTCCATGAAGTCCACGGCCATTCCGGTCCTGTTCGTGTGCGCCAGCATCTGGGGCGCCCATGAACTGGCCGGTCTCTACGGTATCGCCATCGCGGCCACCGCCATGCTCTCCATGACCGGTATCATCGTGGCCCTGGACGCCTATGGTCCCATCACCGACAACGCCGGTGGTATTGCCGAAATGGCCGAATTGCCCGACAAAATCCGCAACATTACCGATCCCCTGGACGCAGTGGGTAACACCACCAAGGCCGTGACCAAGGGTTACGCCATCGGTTCGGCGGGTCTTGCGGCATTGGTATTGTTTGCCGATTATCATCACGCGCTCGACGATAAATTTGGCAAAATAGAATTCCTGCTTTCTGATCCAAAGGTCATCATCGGGCTGTTTATCGGCGGCATGATTCCCTACCTCTTTGGCGCCATGGCCATGGAAGCGGTAGGACGCGCGGCGGGCTCGGTGGTTGTGGAGGTTCGCCGTCAGTTCAAGGAGATCCCCGGTATCATGGAGGGCACGGGCAAGCCCGACTACTCCCGTTCCGTGGACCTTTTGACCCGCGCGGCCATTGCCGAGATGATCGTACCTTCGTTGCTGCCGGTGCTGGTTCCCGTCGTGGTCGGTTTCGTGCTGGGGCCCATAGCGCTCGGCGCGATGCTCATCGGCACCATCGTCACGGGGCTGTTCGTCGCCATTTCCATGACGGTCGGAGGCGGCGCCTGGGATAACGCCAAGAAGTACATTGAAGACGGCAATCACGGCGGCAAGGGTTCAGAGGCCCACAAAGCAGCCGTCACCGGTGATACCGTCG
Organism: Gammaproteobacteria bacterium; assembly: GCA_013042035.1. Taxonomy (GTDB): domain Bacteria; phylum Pseudomonadota; class Gammaproteobacteria; order HK1; family HK1; genus JABDQX01. Next base: position 87 of record JABDQX010000370.1, on the reverse strand, counting down.
GCGATCCCTACAAAGATACCGCAGGTCCGGCTATCAATCCTCTCATCAAGATCATCAACATCGTGGCACTCCTGATCGTGCCCATCC
>JABDQX010000368.1 GCA_013042035.1 Gammaproteobacteria bacterium | reverse complement strand
GTAACATCCTGGGTATCGATGCGCGCCTTGTTCGCCCCCTCATTGGCCCCGCCGTAACCTGCCGCAGCGCTTTCCAGTAACGGAGGCAGCGCCAGATCCAATTCGCCTTCGATGAGGATGCGCAAAGTACCCAGGGCGATTCTGCGCAGGGCAAACGGATCCCGATCGCCTTTTGGAATCTGGCCAATGCCAAAGATGCCCACCAGGGTGTCGAGTTTGTCGGCGATGGCAACGGCCTGGCCTATCCGCGTGGCGGGTATGTTGTCACCGGCGAAACGGGGCCAATAGATCTCTTCCAGGGCCTGGGCCACCGCGGTTTCCTCCCCCGTTCGTTCCCCGTAGATACGGCCCATGTAGCCCTGTAATTCAGGCAATTCACCCACCACCTGGGTCAGGAGATCGCATTTACCGAGAAGCCCCGCCCGGCGCGCCGGCGCCACTTCACGGTTTATCTGTTCCGGCGCCATTTCCCCGGACGGTTCACCCATGGTTTCGGCTATCCGGCCGGCCAGTCGGGATACGCGCTCGCTCTTGTCGAACAGGGAACCGAGTTTTTTCTGGAATACCACTGATTTGAGTTCTTCGAGCCGGTCGGCCAAGGGCCGGCGCAGATCGGCCTCGAAGAAAAACGCCGCATCGGCCAAACGTGGGCGCACGACCCGTTCATTGCCGCGCCGCACCGATTCAGGATTGCGGCTTTCGATATTGCTGACGGTGATAAAATGAGGCATCAGGTTGCCCCGTGAATCTTCCACCGGAAAGTATTTTTGATGCCCGGCCATGGTGCCCATGAGAACCTTGCCGGGTAGATCCAGAAATTGCTTCTCAAAACCGCCGGCCACGGCCACGGGCCATTCCACCAGGGCCGTAACCTCTTCGAGCAGTTCCTCGGTAATGATGGCCTCGCCACCAAGCTCGCGCGCCGCTTCCCGGACCTGCTCGCGAATCATCTCCTTACGCACGTGGAAATCGGCCACGACCTGGCCTTTTTCATACAGCAATCCGGCGTAGTCGGTGGGGTTATCGAGCACCAGCGGCTCGGGATGATGGAAGCGATGACCACGGGTAATGCGGTCGGAGGTTATCCCCATGATCTCGGTTTCCACCACCTCATTGCCGAAAAGCAGCACCACCCAGTGTACAGGTCTCGCAAATTCCACCGAGCGATCGGCCCAGCGCATGCGCTTTGGAATCGGAAGCCTGGGGAGGGCATCGGAGACGATACCGGGAAGCAGCGACACGGTGGCGCGGCCGGATTCGGTTCTTCGAAAGAGGAGCCAACTGCCTTCTTCTGTGCTCAACTCCTCCAGATCGGCAACAGTCACGCCACAGGAGCGCGCAAAGCCCAGGGCGGCCTTGGTAGGATTCCCATCGGCATCGAAGGCTGCCTGCAAGGCAGGTCCTCGCCGTATGGATTCTTTCTCCGCCTGCTCGGCCTCTACATCGGTGATCACGACCGCGAGCCGTCTCGGGGTAGCAAAACAGGATAACTCGCCATGATCAAGATTCGCCGCTTCGAGATTGGCGAGGATCTCCTTGCCAAGTGCTTCCGAAAGCCGTCGCAGGGCAAGGGGTGGCAGTTCTTCGGTACCGATTTCAACGAGCAAGGTTGCGCGTGGTGGGTTCATGGGGTGTTATTATCCTCGCGTAGGCGCCTTACTACCCATCGATTTTCCTATTGCCCGTGGTAGAAACGCCCTTGTGGGCGCCCTATCCGACCCTGTTTTATTGGTTATTCAAGCATTATTCGGGGGTTATTCGGAGGTTGTCCGGGCTCCCACAAGGGGCACCCAGACACCCGAACGGGAATCGATAGTCGGCAAGGGTAAAGCGCAATTTATTTACAAAAAACACGACGGTCGAGTTATAATGGCGCGCATTCTTAACTTAACACACATTTGGCTTTATCGGAATCGCTCTGACATACCCTGAAGATCAACCGGTTAGGAATCAAATCTGTCAGGCTTCCGATAGTGACTGCTTAATTTCGTGTGCAACTATTAATCAAACAGCCTCTACAAAGTATGGAATAAGGTTATGGGATTTCTTTCCGGAAAACGCGCACTCATTGTTGGGCTTGCCAGCAATCGTTCCATTGCCTGGGGGATTGCCAAGGCAATGCACCGGGAAGGCGCTGAACTGGCATTTACCTATCAGACAGAAAAATTGGGCGAACGGGTTCGCGGTTTTGCCGCCAAGGTCGATTCCAACATCGCCATGCCTTGTGACGTTAGCAGCGACGAGCAAATCGACAACGTGTTCAGCGAGCTAGGAAAACACTGGAAAAACGTCGATATCATCATACACTCCGTTGCATTTGCCGAGCGCGATGAGCTTCACGGCGATTATTTGGATAATGTGACGCGGGCCGGTTTTCTGATTTCCCAGGAGATTAGCTCCTATAGCTTTGCCGCCTTGGCTAAGGCGGGACGCCACATGCTGACCAAAGAGACCGGCGCTCTGCTGACACTCAGTTTCCTGGGCGGGGAAAGGGCCATGCCCAATTACAATGTTATGGGACCGGCAAAAGCAAGCCTGGAAGCAAACATTCGATATATGGCAACCAGCCTCGGTAGAGAGGGGATTCGTGTCAACGGCATTTCGGCCGGCCCAATCCGCACGCTCGCTGCCGCGGGCATCTCCAACTTCCGCGTTCTGATGGACTTCGCTGCCCTCAACTCACCCCTTGGACGAAATGTCACCATCGACGAGGTGGGTAATGTCGCCGCCTTTCTGTGCTCTGATTTCGCGTCGGGGATCACCGGTGAGATCACTTATGTGGATTGCGGCTTCAATTTCTCCTATAACGATACCTTGTTCAATCCCGATTTACTGAAGCAAATAACATAATTTTGCTAAGAGCGTGTCTGAAAAAGCCCCTCGCTCGAACAGGAGGGGCTGATCGCTCTTCGGGTCACCACCAAATTCCGCTGGACAAGGAAGCGGTGCGGCAAATCCGCGCGCCATGGGAGCGCTCAGACGGTCATCTTGCTGATCTCACAACGGTTCCTCGTCCCCAACCTTGATCTCCACGGCAACGAACTCACCGTCAATACCGTATTTCCGACCCCACTCTTGAACGACACTCCGTACAATGAATCCACTGGCCAATAAACACATCGTACTCGGCGTCACCGGTGGCATCGCGGCCTACAAAAGCGCCGAACTCGTGCGCCGACTGCGTGAATGGGGCGCCGAGATAAAAGTCATCATGACCGATGGCGCCCAGCAATTCATCACGCCCCTGACATTCCAGGCGCTATCGGGCAACACCGTTCATAAGAATATCTTCGATGACGAGGCCACGATGGCCATGGATCACATCGAACTTGCCCGCTGGGCGGATCTCGTCCTGATTGCACCGACCACGGCCGACAGAATGGCGAGGATGGCCCATGGGCTGGCCGATGATTTATTGGGTACCATTTGTCTTGCCACTACGGCAACCATCGCCATCGCGCCGGCCATGAATCGGCAAATGTGGCAGGCCCGAGCCACTCAGGCCAACGCAGGACGGCTTCGGGAATACGGTGTGCTCATCCTCGGCCCCGGAGAAGGCGTTCAGGCCTGCGGCGAAATCGGTCCCGGAAGAATGCTAGAACCCCAGGATATCGCGACTCGCGTACGCGGATTGTTCGTGGAACCCCTATTAAAAGGCATTTCCGTCCTGATAACGGCCGGTCCCACCCGGGAGGCCGCCGACCCGGTACGGTTTCTCACCAACGCAAGCTCCGGCAAGATGGGCTATGAAATTGCCCGTGCGGCCGTGGAACTGGGGGCTTCGGCCACACTCGTGAGCGGTCCCGTGGCATTGGAAAATCCGGTCGGCGTCCACCGCATTGCGGTCACCAGCGCCGCTGAAATGCGTGATGCGGTCATGATGCACCTGGCCGAAAAGAACATATTCATTGCCGCAGCAGCGGTTTCGGACTACCGGCCCACCGACTATACCGAGAAAAAGCGCAAGAAAGGGACGGCAAGCATGGAACTATCCCTGGCGCTCAATCCGGACATCCTCGCCGAAGTCACCGCAATACCGAACCACCCGTTTGCGGTGGGTTTCGCGGCGGAAACCCATGATCTCGAACGCAACGCCCAGGAAAAACGCCACAGAAAATCCCTCGACATGATCGCGGCAAATCACGTGGGCGGCCCGGAAATCGGTTTTGAGAGTGATGAAAACGCTCTCAGTGTCTATTGGGAAGGGGGAGGCGCCGAGATCACCAAGGCATCCAAATGGCAGGTTGCGCACCGATTGCTGGCGCTTGTCGCGCAGCGGTACCATGAAGTGGAGGATTTGTAAAATGATGCCAAGCAGTACCATCT
>JABDQX010000362.1 GCA_013042035.1 Gammaproteobacteria bacterium | reverse complement strand
TTACGGCATTGCCTAATCCGAACTACGCTTCGATACCCTGTCCGGTCTCTCGATCCTCCTGCGGAAAAACGCCGCGCAGTTCATCCACCACATGGGGATTGACCAGGGAGGCCAGATCCCCGGGATCGCGTCCCTCATAGAGGGCGCGCACCACCCGGCGCATCACCTTCATGCTGCGGGTCTTGGGCAGCTCCGCCACGAACACCACCGCAGCGGGCCGGAAGGCCGGCCCCAGGGATCGGATGACCGCCGCGCGCAGTGTTTCGGCAAGTTTCTCATCGGGTGAGTCTCCAGGCTTCGGCACGCAGACACACAGGATCGCCTCGCCCTTGAGTTCATCGGTAATGGCGGTGGCCGCCGCCTCGGCAATGCGGCCTGTTTCCATGAGCAATGACTCCACCTCCGCCGGGCCACAGCGTTTGCCGGCTACCATGATGGTGTCGTCGGAGCGCCCGTGCAGATACCACGCCCCATCTTTATCCCTCGATGCCCAATCGCCGTGGACCCAGAGGTTCGGGATCTTGTTCCAGTAGGTCGCAAGATACCCTTCCGGGTTATCCCAAAGCCCACGGCTCAATCCAATGGAGGGATGGCGCAGCACCAGCTCGCCCATCCGGCCGGTGGGAAGGGTGTTGCCATCGGCATCGACCACATCGGCCCCCATGCCCGGTACGCCGGTGGTAAAGGCGCAGGGTTTGTGGGGTTGGATGACCGTGCAGGTAACAATACCCCAGCCGATCTCGGTGCCACCGCTGACATTGAGATTGGGGACGCGCCGTTTACAGACGTGCTCGAAAAACCATGTCCACGAATCCGGGTTCCACAACTCACCGGAGGAAATAGTGACCCGGAGAGAGGATAGATCGTATTTTTCCACTTCTTCCTCGCCATGGCGCATCATCAGACGGGCAACAGTGGGCGCGATGCCGAGATAGGTGACCCGGTTCTGTTGCACCAGATGCCACAGCCGTCCCGGCTCCGGATAGTCGGGAGCGCCTTCGGCCAGTACCGCGGTAGCACCGAAAAAGGTGCTGACGACGAACTGCATGGGCCCGATCAGCCAGCCGAGATCCGACATCCACAGTAGGCGGTCATCGGGTTTGAAATCCATGCACAAACCCAGATCCGCCACCAATTTCGTGAGAAAGCCACAGTGGGTGTGAACGGTCCCCTTGGCCTTGCCGGTGGTGCCGGAGGTAAAGATGATCATGAAAGGGTCTTCACTGGACATTTCTTCGGTCGGCGCATGCGCCGGGCGTCTGTTCGTGACGTCATGCCACCAGCGGTCGCGTCCCTCATCACGCGTCCCTTCATAACTGATATCCCAGTCGAGATCGAAACCCATGCTTTTCAGGACGATGACGTGCCGGATGGAAGGAACATGATTGACCGCCTGGTCGGCGATATCTTCCAATATCACGGTCTTGCCGCGCCGTCTGGTGCCGTCTACCGTAATGAGAGCGGTGCAACGGGCATCCGAGAGCCGGCTGATCAGCGCCTCGGGACCAAAACCGGAAAAGAGCGGGACGACGATGCCACCGATCTTGGCGATGGCGAAAAAGGCGGCCACGGCCTCGGGCATGATGGGCATGTAGATGCCGATGGCGTCTCCCTTGCCCAGACCCAATCCGCGTAATGCGCCGGCCAGCCGGGCAGTCTCGGCCATGAGATCGGCGTAATTCCAGGTTCGCGTACTACCGTCCTCGCCCGCCCAAATCAGAGCGGGTTTTTCCATGACCGAAGTCCCTTCATGCCGATCCAGGCAATTTAGTACCAGATTGGTCGTGCCGCCCACGCACCACCGGGACCAGGGCAACCCCCGGCTGGTATCAAGTAATTGCCGGTAAGGTTTATAGAAGCGGATATCGAAGTATTGGATGATGGCGTTCCAGTACCATTCCGGCTCCTCGTTGGAGCGGCGATAGAGCGCATCGAAATCCGGGATTCCGTGGGCGCGCATGAATGCCGTAAGGACGCTGCCCTCGGTGTATGCCAGCGTTGGTTGCCAGAGGTATTGGTTGTTTTCTTTCATGGTGTTACCGCCTCGAGTGTGTGCATCCACTTTACCCGGAAATATTCATCCTGCCGACTTTTCCAACATCATTGGTTATAATTTTCACCCATGAGGCACACATCCAAAACCCGAACTCATCCAACATGCGCCTAACCGCCCGACAAATCGACATCATCAAGCAAACCACCGCCGAAATCCTTGGAGAGAGTGCCGAGGTTTGGCTATTCGGTTCCAGAACCGATGATAACAAACGCGGTGGCGACATCGATCTGCTGATTCGCCCACCGGCGCGCGACAGCAAACAAGCACTGATGGAGAAAATACGTTTGCTTGTGCGGCTCGAACAACGGCTGGGCGAGTGCAAAATCGATATCGTCATCGAAACGCCGGACGATACACGCCCTATTGTCCGGATCGCCCGTCACCAGGGAATACTGCTTTGATAGCCACCACCTCGAACACGCTTGCACTCATGCAAAGTGTTGAAGTCTGTCGAACGCATCGAGAAGTGCTCCAGGATGCCCTGAGCGATCTCGGACAACGCCAAATCAGCGCCGCCGATTTAACCGAACTCGACAAGGCCGACCGCCGTCTGCTCGACCAATTCGCCTACCGTTACACACGCCTGCAAGACGACATGGGTACCAGACT
>JABDQX010000360.1 GCA_013042035.1 Gammaproteobacteria bacterium | reverse complement strand
CATCTATCGATGGCAAACCCATAGGAAAGGGTTCCCCAGGGCCTCTCCGGACCAAGGTCATCGACAGATATCGCTCGCTGATATACCAACCCTCGACAACTCATCCCCAAACCACGCCAGCGCATTCCTGATCGGCAACGCGATCCCGCTGCCATGGGCGCACAGTGATCCCTTGTCCAGGGTATGGAGCAGATCATCGAGCAGTTCCCTATCGATCTTATAATCGGTTTCCCGTGCCCTTTTGAATAGCTCGTAACCCCGGTGGGTCCCCAGTCGGCAGGGAAAGCATTTTCCGCAACTTTCGCGGGCGGCAAAGGCAAAGAGGTGCTCGATATATTCCGCCATGGGAATTCTTTCGTGGATACCCACGATGGAGGCGTGGCCCAGCGAGAAGCCCTGTTCCGCAAAAGATTCGAAATCGAGGGTGAGCTTAGCCACCAGGGCGGTTGGCACCAATCCACCCAACGGGCCACCGATATGGAGCGCCTTGACGGGTTCTCTGAAGCCGCCGGCCAGTTCATGGACAATGCGCGAAAGCGGCGTGCCCATTTCCACTTCATAGAGTCCGGGCCGACTGAAACGGCTATCCAGGCAGACGAGTTTGGTGCCCGTGGATTTTTTTGTCCCCAGACTTCCATAAATATTCCCACCATTTCTAACGATGTAATGGAGGGTAGCCAGCGTTTCCACGTTGTTTACGACAGTGGGCTTATTGAACAGCCCTTGCTGGGCCGGGAAAGGTGGGCGCGTTCTGACCTCCGGGCGCTGCCCTTCGATGGAATTGAGTAAGGCGGTTTCCTCGCCGCAGATATAGGCGCCCTGCCCTTTGATGACCTTGATATCGAAATCGAAGCCGCTTCCCAGTATGCCTTTACCCAGCAGATGGTGCTCTCGCAGTTCCCGGATGGCCTGTTGCATCGCGGTAACGGATTCCGGGTATTCGGCCCGAATGTAGATCACCCCCCATTGTGCGCCGACGCAAAAACCGGCGACCATCATACCGAACAGAACCGAATGGGTGCGCGCCTCCAGGAGATAGCGATCCGACCAGGCGCCGGGATCCCCTTCGTCGGCATTGCACACGACAAATTTCATGGCGCTGTCGGTGTTCCGGCAGGCTTCCCATTTGGTGCCCGCCGGGTACCCCGCGCCACCCCTGCCACGGATCCCCGAGGCCTTTATCTGTTCGAGAACCTCCCCCGGGTCTCGCTGTAATAGTGCCTGTAAGGGGCGGTAGTGTTCGTCGAATCCTTCGGCTTTCGCCGTCAGAACGGGGACGCCCAACGCCGCCACGGTATAACGATCATCGATCGGCGCTTTCCCCGACGCAACGACATCGGCGATCTTCCGGGGAGACAGGCCGGAATAGTTTCTGCCCTGATACTGAAAGGCGCCATTTTCATAACAACGCCCCAAACAGGTCATCTCACCGATTTCGTCCTCGCTGAAAAATTCTTTGAGCGCTTGCGTAACCGAATCTTGTGTGTCCGCGCACACACAGGCCGAACCATTGCACACATAGACTTTCTTGTTTTTATTCCCGGCGCGGAAAAGGTCGTAGAAAGTCGTGGCACCATGAATGCTCGCCTTCCCGACCAGGAATTCCTCCGCCAGCGCATCCAAGTCTTGGGGCGCGTTTCCGCCACCTGCGGTAATGGCATCCGACAACCGCATGAAAAGATTATTTTCCAGCCCATGGCGACCGGATAATTGGCCGAGATTTTTCGACATACTGGTTTGTCCCCGTTACCGCCGCCCCGAGGCCAGTTTCCTGGCCTCGGGCATCGCCCGCAACGACAGCATGGCCCAGATCCCGAAAACCGGCCCCGGCGCCAATACGAGAAATACATAATGCCAACCGAGAGCCCCCATGAGCTGCGGTATCAACAGGATACTGATACTGGTGAGCAGGAAACCCAGGCAGGTTTGCACGGTGAGCGCCGTGCCCACATAGCGAGGGTCCACAAGCTCGCTGACCGCCGCGCTGAACTGCGCTGAATCGGCCACCACGGCAAATCCCCAGACGAGACACAGCAGCGTCAGGAGGAGCGGATCATCGAAAAGGAAACCGGCGACAACACAGCAAAGACCCGATACGGCCAGACTCAACCCGGTCACCAGGGTGCGCCCCAGCCTGTCGGCGTATATCCCCGCCAACAAGGCCCCAAGCCCCCCTGCCGCGACACTCGCAAAACCCGCCAGCCGCGCGCCGGGCGTCGACCAACCCGCATTTTCATAGCTGGCAATCAGAAACAGCGGCACCCAGGCCCACATGGCATAGAGTTCCCACATATGGCCGAGATAACCGAAATTGGCAAGGCGCGTCGCCCGGTCCCGCAATCCCATCAGGGCATATTGCCAATTGAACGGCGCCCGCTCCGTCAGATAAGGGCCGGGCCGGAAGCCCGCGGCGATAGCCAGGGAGCCGACAAGGGAAAATACGCTGGCCAGTAACAAAACATCCCGCCAGGGCGGCATCCCACCGGTATCTGGAAAGGCATTCAGAAGATGCGGCAATGCCGCGCCAATGGTCAGCGCCCCCACCAGCAGCCCGATGCCGAACCCCCGATCCTCGCGGCACCAGGTGGCGATCAGCTTCATGCCCGGCGGATACACCCCGGCGGTCCCGAAACCCGTGGCAAAGCGCAGCATCAGCGTCGTCTCATAATCGGCGTCCAGCACGGGAATCAATAGATTGGCAACGGTCGCGATAAGCGCGCTGATAACCAGCATCCGGGTCAGATCGAAGCGATCCGCGAGATTTAGCAGCGCACTGACCACGGCCCCGGCAACGAATCCTATCTGCACGCTCATGGTCAGCCAGGCGCGTTGACTACCGTCCAGCGTCCACATGTTCGCCAGTTGCGGCGTCACCGCCGAGGCGGAAAACCAAAGGGATTTTATCAGCAGGACGCCGATGGCGAGGATAGCGAGGTTGAAGGCTTTGTTTTTCATCGTTCCAGCACCGCGCGCACGGGGCCGAACGTGAGACGATGGGCAGGACAAATACCGTGTTCGTGCAACGCCATCATGTGAATACGCGTGGGATAGCCCTTGTGCCTTGCAAAACCGTATTCCGGGTAGCGCTCATCAAGGGCGATCATCTCGGCGTCCCGGCTAACCTTGGCGAGGATCGAGGCCGCGCCGATGGCGGGCACTGTCTTATCCCCCTGGACGATCGCCTGGGTCTCGAAAGGCAAGGTGGGAACTCGGTTTCCATCCACCAAGACCCGAACCGGTTTGACCCGCAACGACAGCACCGCCCGCCGCATCGCCAGCAAGGTTGCCTGAAGGATGTTGATATCATCGATCTCCGCTGCCTCGGCCCGGCCCATGGCCCAGGCGAGGCTCCGCTCCCGGATCAGCACCGCCAGCTCTTCCCGCCGCCGGGCCGAGAGCGTCTTGGAATCCCCGATCCCTGGGATGGGCCGGTCGGGATCGAGTATCACGGCGGCCGTCACGACGGGACCGGCCAGAGGACCTCTGCCGGCTTCGTCGACACCGGCCACCAAGAGTTCATTTTTCATGGGATGGATAGCCAAATATCATTGAGCATGGGTTGGTTTCCGTTGCCATACCGGAACCGGCGTCACATTCCCCACACACCGATTCGGTATTTTTCGTACAGCTCTTCTCTGACGAAGATCCTCTCTTCCCATAGCGTATCCGAATTGCGATTAAAGATAACCAGATAGCCCTCCTCGGCGCCAACTCGGTCCATGTAATCGGTGGTTTGGACAAGTCCTTTCGAGAGGGTTGCCTCCAGGGATTGGTGCTGGATTTTGAGCTCTATCACCACTCGCTGCATGGGACCGTGGAAACCCTGAGTCTTGTCCAGGGGCCATTGGACCAAAAGATCGGTGCGCTTGCGGCCCAGGCCGTAT
>JABDQX010000071.1 GCA_013042035.1 Gammaproteobacteria bacterium | reverse complement strand
GTGAAACGCCGGGATCCAGGCGACTCGCTCCGTGAATTGCATGTCGGCAGTAGTGATATCGAACCCGGTATATAGCGGGATGGAGAACAGGAAGGTCAGGAGCGAGACGATCAATGCGATGGATTTTGCCACGGGCGCGCTTCGGCTGCCGGCGGCCAATACCCACAATCCACCGATGATAGGTGTCCAGGTAACAATGCTAAGCCAGTTTAGTTCCATTGTTTTCTCTTTATTGCTTGAGGGACTCTGTTAGCTTTTTTATTTGGAAATCATCATGGATGTCAGTATGCCGATGATTTTCCCCGGATCCTTGATGTAGTAATCCTCGATATCGATATACACGGTGTCGTCTTCCAGTCTCAGAAATTTCCACGCATGACCCGTTGTCACTGCGCCATATACGCAAGGTAATGGCTTGCCATCTTTCTCGTTATAGATTTTTGCAGCCATCATTTCTGCTACACATTGCCCCATGCCCGCCATGATTTTCTCGTTTTTTGCCTCCACCACGGCGATGACGGGAGTATCCAGAAATAGCTGCTCGGGAGACCTGCTGATAATGAAATCACAGAATCCGCTTAAACCAATTTCCTTGTCCACGGTGAATTCTATCCCGGAAAACAGACTGATATTCAGCTTCCTTTTTATCTCGAGAAACACATTCATGATGATCAGCTCGGAACTCGCCTTTTCTGTCCCAATGGCGAGCGCAAGCGGGACATTTTGCTTCAGGCTCTCGGACAGGAAACTGCTTATCTCAGCTTCCTCAGTTGTGGAAAACAGGTCTTCTGTTTCTACTATGGTGAGATCGAATGCCGATTTTGCTTTTCTCAGATCGAAGTCACTGTAGGGCATGTGTTTTCCAGCTTGTCATCGTTGAGACTCGAAGACTCAACGGAGAGTGATCATGATCAATGTTCATCATTTTGGCGTAAATTTTTCACCCAGGTGGTACTTGTCAGCCATATCGGATCGGCCTTTCCACATACGACAAATGCCTCATCTTGCCCCGCTTCGCGGGGCGAAGATGTAAGATAATCGTTTATAACTTCCTATCCGACTTCGGCATTGCTGAAATCGGATAGGAAGTTATGCGAAATCTACCTCCACCCTTCCTGGAAACCCCTCAACAATCCCACTTCCCGCCAATTCCCCTTCCGGCGAGAAAAACACCATATTCCCATCCTGCCCGCAGAGCCAAACCTCTTTCGCGCCAGCGGAAAAATAGAGTTTCCGCTTACCCTTCATCTCTTTCCGGGAATTCGACGGTGACAATATCTCTATCATAATCTCTGGAGATTCCAAATAGGGGTTGCTGAACTTATTCCGTTTGAAGAATTTATAACTTCCCCAGGCGACATCCGCCACCTTTACGCCCTTTCCCGTTTGGATGCTGCATCTCGATATCAGGCTTCCTTCTCCGGAAAGCTTGCTGAACCATTCGATGAACAGTGCCTTATAAAGCCCATGTTCATTCGTGGCCGGGCTCATTTCGATCTTGCCCCATTGGTTCGTCTCCATCTTGAAGGGGAGATCGTGAAAAACAGGGTTGTCACAAATTTCCTGCCAGTTCATTTGTAACTGACGCTTGCACGTCTGGCATTTAATGAGACGCGATTCATCGCGTCTCTACCGGGTGTTTTTATCAAGATAACGAAACATTTCATGCAGACCGATAATCGTCTTGGCGTCCTCGAAACCTTTTTCAGCAAGCCGCTTTTTGACTTCTTCCATGGGCATGATGACCTCTTCTATCCTTTCATCGACGTCATGGTTTTTGACGGCTTTCTTGAGATCGAAAGCCAGATAGATATGCAGTCGTTCATCCGTAAACCCACAGGATGCATAGCATTCCGGGCCGGGGACCAGGAGTTCGGCGTCATAGCCGGTTTCCTCGATCAATTCGCGCCGGGCGGCAACCGCAGGACGTTCACCTTTTTCTATCAGGCCAGCCGGTATTTCGAGGATTTCCCGCTCAATGGCAATCCGATATTGTTTGACGAAGATAACGGATAATCCCGACTCGATATCGCCGGAACCGGAATTGCCAACAAGGTTTTTTTGAGCGTTCTGTTCAAGATTCTCGCGATGAGAAACCAGGACGGGAACGATGGCCACGCCACCACTGTGTCTGACCACATCACGGCCGGCTATCAGGCCATCGTCGAGTTCAACCTTTCCACTATCGACCGAAAATACCTTTCCCCGGTAGATTTCCTTGCGCTCAATCCATTTTTCCATGGCGATGGTTTTATCCCAAAAGCCCGAGAGCAAGCTCACGCAGCCCGGATCCGAAAACAAATAACAGCAGCAACACACCGATGATCATCACAAAGGCATAGTGGTACAAAAGCCCGCTTTGCATATGGCGCGCGATGGCGGAGAATCGTTCGACCGTCCGGGCCGAACCGTTCACCACCAGACCATCAATAAAACCGATATCCCCGAAACGCCACAGCGCCGAGCCCATGCCTCGCGTTCCACCGGCAAACAGGCGCTGATATAGGATATCGAAGCCATAATTGTTGAGAAGCAGCCGATGCAATATTCGGAACCACCGAGAGATAGCCTCGGGAATGTCCGGTCGTTTCAGGTAGAAGAACCACGCCAGCGCGACGCCGCTCATGGCGAGCCAAAATGGCGCTGCCATCAAACCGTGCGCCACGAATCCGGGAACACTATGGAACCCCTTGCCCATTTCGCCCAATACATCGTGCGCGGGCAGCACCGTGATCGATTCTCCGAAATACCCCCCGAACAGCACGGACTCCACATAGGGCCAGCCGATGATCACGGAAGGCATCGCCAGTAACATCAGAGGAACCGTGACCACTGCGGGTGTTTCATGGAGGTGCTCCCGTGTATGTTCATCCATGCGCTCCTTGCCGTGGAACACCAGAAAATACATGCGGAACGAATAGAAGGCTGTCACGAACACGCCGCCCAGGACGCAGATGTAGGCAAATTCCGACCCCGGCAGATGGGAGTGATGCACCGCCTCGATGATGGCGTCCTTGGAAAAGAATCCGGAGAAACCGGGAAAGCCGATCAATGCCAGGGAGCCGATGAGGGAGGTCATCCAGGTAATCGGCAGGTATTTACGGAGTCCCCCCATATTGCGGATATCCTGATCGTGGTGCATGGCGATGATCACGGATCCGGCGGCGAGGAAAAGCAGGGCTTTGAAGAAGGCATGGGTGACCAAGTGGAACATACCGGCGGCATAGGCCGATGCCCCCAGCGCGACCGTCATATAACCGAGCTGTGACAGGGTCGAATAGGCCACGACCCGCTTGATATCGTTTTGCACGATACCCAGCAGCCCCATGAAAAACGCCGTGATGGCGCCGATGACGATGATGACGCTGAGCGCGGTTTCGGATAGTTCATAAAGCGGCGACATCCTCGCCACCATGAAGATACCGGCGGTGACCATGGTCGCGGCATGGATCAGGGCCGAGATGGGCGTCGGGCCTTCCATGGAATCGGGTAGCCACACATGCAGCGGCACCTGGGCGGATTTCCCCATGGCACCGATAAACAGCAGGATGCAGATCACCGACATCAGCGACCAATCGAGGCCGGGCCAAATCTGAATGACGGTATTCGCTTTTTCCGGCGCGGCCGCGAACACGGTGGCATAGTGCAGAGTGTCGAAATACATCAAAACCGCCGCGATACCCAACAAAAATCCGAAATCTCCCACACGATTGACCAGGAATGCCTTGAGATTCGCCTGGATCGCCGACTCCCGGTCGAACCAGAAACCGATCAAGAGATAAGACACCAATCCGACCATTTCCCAACCGAAGAAAAGCTGTAGGAAATTGTTGGCCATGACCAACATCAACATGCCGAAGGTGAAGAGGGAAATGTAACTGAAAAAGCGTTGATATCCCGGATCATCATGCATATAACCGACGGTGTAGATATGCACCATCAGGGAAACGAAGGACACCACCAGCATCATGGTGGCGGACAGTTCATCGATGCGGAAGCCGATCTCGAACCGGATACCATCCACGATGCCCCATGTGTAGAGAGCGGCATCGTATACGGGGGCATCCTCGACAATAACCTGCTGGAACACGAAGGTGGCCAGTACCGTGGAGAGGGCAACCCCCATGATGGTGACCCAATGGGCTCCGGAGCGCCCGATGACCTTGCCGAATAATCCGGCGATGATGGCCGCTGCCAGGGGGGCTAGTACGATGCTGAGATAGATGTTTTGCATGATAATTTTGCTTCACAAAATTACTAAGACCGCGAAAACTAAAGCGAGATATTCTTATGGTATTACAGTTAGATACAGCGCGACCATCTCGCTTTAGTTTTTGCGTAATTAATATATGGCCCCGCTTTGCGAGGCGAAATAAGTATAAAGAAGTATCGGAAATCTCGTTTTTCAGATACACATAAACCATGTAATTCCTTACCGACCGCCTCGGCGGTCGGTAAGAGGTCATCCTTTCATGGTATCCAGGGCCTGAACGTTGATGGTTTTTCGATTACGGAACAATACGACAAGGATGGCAAGGCCAATGGCCGACTCCGCTGCGGCGACGGTCAGGATGAAAAACACGAACACCTGACCGCTGATATCCTGAAGATAATGGGAAAAAGCCACGAAATTCAGATTGACCGAAAGCAGCATGAGTTCGATGCACATCAACAGGATGAGAAGGTTTTTCCGATTGAGAAAAATACCCGCCATACTGATGCAGAACATCACGGCGGCGAGCACCAGGAAATTGGATAGTGGAATCATGAATAATTTTTCTCCAATAGACTTTATCGGAAATACTCCGAAATCAGGCTGCCTTGGCCAGCGTCCTGTTGACAATATGCCAAAACATCGATATTTGTTTTGGTTTTTGCTCAAAGAAATCCTCGAAAAAGCCCATTGCGTTCAATGGTTCCGGATAAGAATATTGCTCACCATCATCACCGAATTCCGTTACCCAATCCAGCGGATATCGCGCGTCCACGACATCGAACAATTCAGGCGGATAGAGATAAGGTTTACCCGCATCATTCATTATCCTGTAGTCGTCGGCCTCTATGCCTATAACAAAGTAGGATTGATCTCCCGAAAGATCGGGGTAACCCGAATGCCTTGTTTTAAGTTTGACAATCATTTTCTTCGATTATCTTGAGTTTGGTTTCAAATCTCCCGATGCCATAATGCTCGTACCAATGGTATTCGTATCTCATTCCTTCGCTTTCGAATATTGGACTGCTTTTTTTGATCCATTTTGACTTTTTACCGCCGTACTGATCGACGAGTCTCTGTACGTCCCGAATGCGTTCACCCTTTGCGATGATTCGAGACTGAGTAATCAGCGCTTTTGTGAGTCTGATTAGAGCGATCTTCTAGTGGCCAATTCTAGTTTGACTGTTTTATGACCACCCTGGCAGTCATCAAGAAATCACATCTTCACCAACTTCACCCGATCCTCTCGCCGCACGGTCACCTGCTGTTCCGGCTTCTGGTGTTTTACACCCTGGCGCCTTCGCATGGTCAGTACGATGGCGGCAACCATGGCCACCAGCAAGATGACTGCCGCGATTTCGAAGGGGTACAGATAATCGGTGTAAAGGGCAAGCCCCAGGGTCTCGGTATTGCTGTATTCCGGCCCTTGGCGTACGGGTGCCGGCATGATGTCCAGCCCAAAGCGTCTGGCGCCGACTGTCATGGCAAGTTCGACGGCGATTAAGGTGGTTACCAGTATTCCTACTGGCAAATATCGGATAAAGCCTTCTCGCAAGGGCGCAATGTTGACATCGAGCATCATGACCACGAACAGGAACAATACCATCACGGCGCCCACATAGACGAGCACCAGTGTCATGGCAAGAAATTCCGCTTCCAGTAGCAGCCAAAGGGCCGCGCTGGTACAAAACGCGAGGACAAGAAACAGGGCGGCATGAACCGAATTACGCGCGGTAATCACCATCACACCGGCAAATATCAGAATGGCGGAGAAACCGTAGAAAAATAGTTGTTCGATCATGTAATTTCCCACGTAGGGTAGTGTCTCGTTCCATGTAATTTCTTGCCGGGGCGCTGGAAGCAGTCCGGCAGAAAATTACCGATACTTTGAATCCTGAGCCAGATTCCCATCGATTTTCTTTTGCCACGTTTCTCCCACGGCAAGCAGACGCTCCTTGGTCATCAATAAATCATCGCGTTGGTTGCCGAAGTACTCATAAATGGGCGACTCGACAATGGCGTCTACCGGGCATGCCTCCTGGCAGAAACCGCAAAAAATGCATTTGACCAAATCGATATCGTAACGCGTCGTGCGGCGCGAACCGTCCTCTCTGACGCCCGATTCGATGGTAATGGCCAACGCGGGGCACACGGCCTCGCATAATTTACAGGCGATGCATCGCTCCTCACCATCCGGGTAACGCCTTAGTGCGTGCTGCCCACGAAACCGTGGCGATTGTGGGGCCTTTTCCTCCGGATAACGGACCGTAAACTTTTCCGCGAACAAATAATGGCCCGTCAGGTTCAGTCCTTTGAGCAACTCCCAGAGAGAAAAGCTTTTTACATAGTGACGTATACGATAGTACATGTGATGCTTTCTAATTATAGCGTTCGATCCAATAATCCGGTTTTATTCACTGATGCGCGACGGCAATGACAAATATGTGATCTTCATTCGATTTGAAGGAAATGGCTTGGTTTAACATTATTTCCGCCTCGCATTTTTTAGTTTCACTCGCTTCATCTGAAATAACTTCTGCGTCAGCGGGTCAATGACAACTCCCGCCTGTTCCAACGGAATAAACCCTACCAGCGGCTCGTAGCGACCGTTTTTATCCGACACCATGTCCATGAACAAGACTTCAGTAGATGTTTTTCTGAATGGATTTCCGGTATCGTCGTGAATCCGCAATCTTACCGGTCCGCACAGCTCGGCGGTCTTTACACTGCCATCGGCAAGTTCAATCTCCACGTCTTCCATCTTTTCCAAATTCCCCAGCCGTTCTTTCCATGTGGCAGGCAGAGTCAGATAGGCGGCACCGGTATCGATCAATGCGCTGGTATCGATATATTTTGCTTTGTCGCCAAAGTTGCTGACATGGATTTGGGTGTTGATTTGTCCCATAGGATTTTTCCGTGAAAAGTAACGGCTTATATTTCTCGGTTAGGTAATTATCCAAGCCAGATAGCCAACCGACCCATACGCGCCAACTTAACCCCATTTGACGCTCATATGTTACTGAGTCCGTTGGCCTGACATAAGGCAATGATGCGACAAACACGGCTCGGCAAAAT
>JABDQX010000355.1 GCA_013042035.1 Gammaproteobacteria bacterium | reverse complement strand
GTACGGGAGGTGTCTTCCGACCACCCCTGACTGACCAGAAAAATGGGAGGTCCTTTTGACGACAGATAGTCATCTATCACTCTTTTTGACGTCCATCTCTCCCGCCCCCATTGGCCTTTGTCGAGGATGATATCGAGCAGATAGCCATCGACAGGTGTTTGCACTGCAATGTTCAGTTCGCTCGGATTACTTACATAACTGACATTAAAACCATCACCTCCGAAAACTTTTTCGTATGTGATTTTCCTTCCCTCGTGGTCATTACTCCCCTCAAGGTCATCATCGATAATCAATAAGGAATATGCCATTCGATTTTTTCCTTAATTTTGTTTGTTGACCTGCAAATCGCGACAGCACCCGGCGTGGGGTACAGAAACGGTAACCTGGAATATTTGGCTATCTTTATGGTGCTGTCCAAATCGGATGTTGCCGCCAATTTTTTCGATATGCTTCAAATGCTGCTTTTTTATTCTCTTAACAATATCTGTAACTGGTTTATCTGTTGTATTACAAAGGGATATTTCTACGTTCTTTGCTGTGTATCTTACAGACAGCCACATGCGATGTTTTTCCTCTTCTCCTTTCCTATGCCAGGGGTCTTGTATGCTTTCTTTTGCGTATAGGCTGTTTAGCAGAAGACGCTCGACAATATTCTGGATCCCCCAATCCCAAATCAAGTAAACGGATTCTTTATTACCAAGGGGATGCCCTGAACTGTCAAGTGAAATGCCAAGGGTAGGATGGGGATGTGTTTTGTCTATGCGTTTCTCCTCTATGGCCTTCCGGAAATCTTCGGTGTCAGGAAACAAGGCATTGATCTTCTGCTCTACCGGGTCTGGAAATTTCGATAGTGATTCTTTGTCGAAATGAAGGAAAATGAACTTTCTTGAAAACTTTTTCAAATTCCTAAAAAGCACTTTAACGGCGGCTTTCGCGGATTCATGTTTGCCATTATCGTCACAATCAAGATTCCGTAACATATCTTTTATTTTTCTTATTTCTTCTTTTAGTTCTTCCTTTCCCTCATTAAATCCACCCAAAAATCTATTATTGTCGTTATTTGACTGAAAATCATCGACTTCTGGCTTTTCCCTCATCTTAGCCGCTTCGCTCTTTGCTACTTTTTCTCTTTTCTTTTCAGCCAACGTTACATTTTTCTTGTCGGTTTTATCCGGATTTCTGGCCCACATAGAATCAATTGGTTGTAGGAGATCCGCTAGTTGTTCCAAGCTGTGTAGTGCTTTTCCTTTCCCCGCAGCGCATTCTGCTAAAGAGGAGTCCTGAAATCGGCAAAGCGGAGTGGAATGGGGGTTCCCAGTAAGAGTAGCAAGTTCCATATGGAGACGGTCATAACGCTCCGCTACCGTGACACCGATCGTCGTCAAAAGGCGTTGCGTGTCGGGATATTCCGAACCGTTAAGTTTGCCACTCCAGATCAGGTTGGCCACAGCAAGCTCGACATCCATATTCCTGGGATCAGAGTACAGCGCTTCTTTAATCACACGCTCATGGTCGATGGGGTGGCTAGACAACAACAAAGTGACCAGACTGGCTAACGCGGTATGGGGCGTTTCCTCTTCGGTTTCGTTCGCAGCCATCAGGAGTTGAATGAGGATGTCCGATAAGACATCTTTTCCGAATTCCTGTCCGAACAAGAGAATCTGGGTTGCAAAAAGTTCGATGCGCGTTTGAGAGGATAAAGGTTGGCCCGCTTTTTTGGCCTTGGCGGACAGGCTCAGAGACTCGTCATCCAGGCCGGTCATCGTGAATATCTCGGCGGCATAGGCCGCAATGGCGGTAGAGTCCTTGAGGCGAACCTGATACCTTGAATCTAGGACATTGTCCTTTGGAATACCCAGCTTTTTGGCAAGCGGTTTTTCCAATGGTATTCGTGGTAATCCCCTGTGCCATTGACTTACCGGAGAAACGGGTTGCCAGATTTGAATCCATTCGCTAACCCGTGTCCGCTCTTTGTTACGCGAGGAACTGATCGTCTGTTCAAATTGACGCGCAAAATCAATGGCCTTGCATAAGGGGCAGGCGTTCCCCGCGCCGATGTCGGCCAAATCGAAACGCCAGAAAAAACGCGTTCTCTCTCGTTCACTTCCTTCTGCGGGCAATCTGCGGCGATCAAGAATGGCAACGGTCCGTACATCCGCCGCGCCATTCTTCTTCAAAGTTCCAATCAATTCATCTACTGTATGACCGGTAATGATGGCGTCGTCGAAAAGCAGGACATTCGGCGCTCGTCCATCGCTGTTTTTCAGTAGATTTTGGACGCGCTCCAAAGCCAGAGGAGAAAACAATATTGCCCCATGGCCCTGCCTGCGGCGAACCGGTTGTACAGGAATAAACCGGTTACGGTATTTACTGCGCTTCTCTTCAAGAAAGCAATCGAGCAGATTGTTCACCGCAGCGGCAGTATTCGGGTGGAATGGATAGACTACGGCCTGTGCGTTCCAGTCATCTTCATAGTTTTGCAGTCGCTCTCTCTTTATATCGTCATCGACACGATTCCGGAGTTGTTGCCCGGTGATGGATAGATCCCGATCAAAATCTTGCTCGAATGCGAGTCGCAAAGGAGAGAGAATCTCATGAAACAGATAGCTGGCCAGTGGTTCATGGCCGAGAAAAGCGAGCTCAATGGCCTGGCGAATATTCAGCGTAATGAAGTCATGGTGACTCTCATATTGCCAATGCCCACTGGCCAGCAACGATGACACCGGCTGTTGCCAATCATCGTAGGTTTCGGCGGGTGTCCTGGCTACCAGTGGTTTGTCATGCTCATCGAATCGAGGGACCAGAAAATGTTTACGACCCCTCCTGCCAATGGCGGGAGTTTTGCCGATTCGGCCATAGGCATCCTGTTTTTCGTTATCCGCGTTCGTTTCGTCACCATTTTCCGAACGAACAGGTTGCCATATAAACAGACTCGGATGGGGTTCTGGAGATTCGAACTTTCCAGTAAAACCGCCATGGGCAAAAAAATGAATGGTCAAGGGTGCTTCGGAAAGTTTTTCGGCGGCATTGATGGTATTGCCGCTGACATAAACGCTTCCAAGCCTTATTCTCAGCGTTTTTGTATCCTGCCCTGAATTCCCTGTCCCGCGTTCCGATTGGTTGGCATTGAACTCTTCCGCCAAGGTAACCGTCAATCGATCCAGAGAATGCATTTCCACGTTCTTTCCCGGGAAGAGGCCGGCCAGCCGTTGCATGGCGATGCGATAGAGCTCCCGGCAACGGGAGTGGGTGATGCTTTGCGGAAAGTCGAGATAGCCGTCGAGCGTGTCTTTCTCACCGTCTTTTTCGCGCCATATGACTTTTTCATCAAGATAGGTGAGATCGTCCTTATGTTCTTCGATTTCCTGCCAGAAGAGGTTAGAATCGTGCTGGCGAAGGCATCCGGCAATATCTCTTTCATGCCATATTTCCCGACTAGATCGGAATTTTCCCATACCATCTCGGTCGATGATCG
>JABDQX010000353.1 GCA_013042035.1 Gammaproteobacteria bacterium | reverse complement strand
TTCGAAGGGCGCTATAACACGTGTGCAACATTCTCGCCGGATGGAACACAGCTCGCGTTTGTTCACGGGAATAAGGGCGCGTACCGCATCGCGTTATTGAAACTCGATACGGGTGCCTTACAGGTATTGACCGAGACCGGATTGGACGAATCTCCGAGTTTTTCCCCGAATGGAACGACAATACTGTATGCGACTACCGATCGATATGGCAGTGCACTTGCCGCCATATCCGTGGATGGTCAGGTTCGTTATCGGCTGGCGGTTCAGGATGGAGAGGTAAGAGAACCTGCATGGTCATCTTGGTAATTTCATTGGTCGCCGGAAGCGGCCAATGAAATTACATATTATTCAAGTCTCTCATGATAAGAGACCTTAAATTCAATCCAACTTTTTTCCTGCGCGAATCACCAAAAACATCATCCATTATGCTCAAACATTTTCCGGTCTTCCGCCTAACCGCATTGCTATTGTTTCTCGCCATACTCGGCAGCATATCGGGCTGCGCATCCTTCGAACAGAAAAAGCACTATGACGATCTATGGGATCGCGTTCGGGCTTCGTTAAAGTTGGAGGATGCGTACGGCGCGTCGGAAGTTCGAAGCCGCCTGGGTTGGTTCAAGCGCAATCAGGACTACCTCGACCGAACCACGAAGCGGGGCTCTCGT
The DNA here is from genome assembly GCA_013042035.1 of Gammaproteobacteria bacterium. Lineage (GTDB taxonomy): Bacteria > Pseudomonadota > Gammaproteobacteria > HK1 > HK1 > JABDQX01. Next base: position 12,622 of record JABDQX010000353.1, on the reverse strand, counting down.
TATTTGTATTATATTCTGGAGGAGGTAGAGCGTCGGGGGATGCCTGGAGAAATTGCCTTGCTCCCCATCGTGGAAAGCGCATTCCAACCCTTCGCTTATTCACCGGCCCATGCCGCCGGTATCTGGCAATTCATCCCCGCCACCGGAAAACGCTACGGGCTCAAACAGAATTGGTGGTATGACGGACGCCGCGACATCCTGGCGTCCACCCAGGGGGCGCTAAATTATCTTCAGGAACTTCACCGCAGATTCGATGGTGACTGGCTTCTTGCCATCGCCGCCTACAATACCGGTGAAGGAAATGTCCAGAAGGCTGTTAAGCGTAACCGTAAGGCCGGCAAACCCACGGATTTCTGGTCATTGAATCTGGCGGCTGAAACCCGCGGTTATGTCCCACAACTACTTGCCCTGGCGTCTGTCGTAAAAAAAACCCGCCAGTATGGTCTCACCCTGAAAAAAATACCGAATCGGCCTTACTTCCAGCAGGTTCCCATCCATGGCCAGATTGAGCTTTCGCTGGCGGCGAAAACAGCCGGTTTGACGCTAGATGAATTTGGTAAGCTGAACCCGGCTTTTCGCCGTTGGGCAACGGACCCCGATGGCCCGCATCACCTGCTTGTGCCCAAGGACAAGGTCGGCATCTTTCAGGAAGGTTTGGCCGCCATATCCTCAAATCAACGTGTCCGATGGCATCGGCATGTGGTAAAAAAAGGAGAATCGTTGGGTACTATTGCAGCTTGGTTCGACACCACTGTACCGGTGCTGCGACAGGTAAACCAATTGCGAGGGAATACTGTCGCGCTTGGTCGGAATATCCTGATACCCACCGCACCCCGTGCCAACTATCAGCCAAATACCAGCGTAAGCAAGACTGCATCGAAGACCAAAAAGAAACCTGGAAAAAAACATCGTATTCACGTGGTGCGATCCGGCGAGAGCCTTTGGCGCATCGCGCGTCGGTACAGCGTATCCTTGGCGCAGCTCATTTCCTGGAATGATATTGCCCGTAACAGCAAGCTGATGCCGGGGCAGCGTCTGAAGCTCTACCACTAATAATTTTTGTTGCGCGCTGAACGGTTAATGAAAAGTATTCATTTTTTTGGGAAATCCCCAATGGGACATCGAAACATGTAATTTGTTCTAACCACCCAAAGCGGTTAGAACAAATTATCAGGAGACTCAAGTGCAAAACTATGCCCCTTTTTCCTGCATTCCTCTGAGAGAGGAAAACATATTTACACAGCCACCCAAACTGCCGGAGGTGGTCAGTCTGGACAGTCCGGCCCTTGATGTGATGACGGATTTTCGATATGTGCGACCAGTAACGGTAGCGCCGGATGTGCCCATTGATGAGGCATTGGAGATGATGAAATCGGCGGGCGTGCGTCTTCTTCTGATTACCGAAGAGATGGACAAAGTTATCGGGACAGTCACATCCAAAACGATACTCGGCGAAGACCCTATCAGGATTGCGGAAGAAAAGCGCCTCCCACGCGCTGAAATTACTGTCCGTATGCTGATGACGCCCCAATGTGATGTTACCGTGATCAATATCGTAAACGTGCGAAATGCCAAGGTCGGGCATATTGTTGCAACGCTAAGGCACCTTGACCGCAAGCATCTCCTGGTGGCCGAGATCGATGAAGACACTGGTGGGCTACGCATTGATGGGCTATTTTCCACCAGTCAAATCGGACGCCAGCTCGGTGTTCTGGTTATTCCCGCGATGCCAGCCGCGCAAACCCTAGCGGAAATCCAGCAAAAACTGGGACGTTGATGTCCATTGTGCGAGGTGCCCGGGGGAAGGGTAAATGAATACTGATTTCGAGGATTGACCAGGTGACCAATTTTCCCTTGCCCACCGGAAAGGCGCTGCATGTCCTTCAATTCACCGATTCCCATCTGCTCGTTCAAGAAGATGGACGACTAAAAGGCACAGCTACCTGGCAGACCTTTCAACGTGTCATCGAACATGCGATACGCACCGATCCGCAACCCGACTTCATATTGGCAACCGGTGATTTGGTCCATGATGGGCCTCGTATCGTTTACCAGCGTTTTCGGGAGTCTATCGCTCGAATGGGGGCACCGATCCATGTTCTGCCGGGTAATCACGACGAACCTGCGCTACTGGCCGAGATGTTTATGGAATGGACGATGGGCAATGGGCAATGGACAGGGAATGGCGGACAGGGCGCGCAAGCCGGAGGGCATGGCCCGGACAAAAAAGGCGCCAATGATCCCGCAGCGCCCATGGCTTTTGCGGATGATAACCCCTCCGTAAACTTTGGCCATGTTAACCACGGTAACTGGTTGGTTGTTTTGCTAAATACCATGGTGTCCCAAAAGCAATACGGCCAATTGAGTCCGGAAGAGCTTGACCGCCTGGAAACGCTGCTTCATGAGCATCCCCATTCTCATGCACTCCTGTGCTTGCATCATCATCCGGTTCCTTTTGGCCGCGCGGGGATGGACTCCATTGGGTTGCGTAATGCCGAGGCATTTTTTTCCATCGTCGATCATTACGCCAATGTGCGTGGTATCGTTTGGGGACACATTCACAATGCCTTCGAGGCAAAACGTGGGGAGGTGACGTTGTTCGGCACCCCTTCCACCTGCTTTCAATTCAACGCCGCTTCGGAACAGATTTCGCCAACGGAAGGTCCTCCCGGTTATCGCCGGCTGGTACTTGAATCCGATGGAGGAATTCATTCCGATGTGGTGTGGGTATCGTAACTTCGACATATAATTTTGCGTGGCAAAATTATTGCGGAGCAAAATCATTTATGTCCGAAACGCCAGACACGCATCCCATCACCGTATTGGGCGCCGGCGCATGGGGAACGGCAATTGCGATCCTGTTAGCTCGAAATGAGGAACCCACGATCCTTTGGAGTTGGGAACCCGAGCATGCCCGTGCGTTACACGAGGATCGCGTCAACCAGCGCTTCTTGCCGAATTCCCCCTTTCCGCCCATGCTATCGATTGCCGGTGATCTCGCCGATGCTCTCTCTCGGGCGCAGGATATTCTGCTTGCCGTGCCAAGCCATGCTTTTCGAGGGGTATTGGAAGCCGCCGCGCCAATGTTTACCGGTAATGTCCGGATTGCCTGGGCAACCAAGGGCTTTGAACCGGGTACGGGTCGATTATTGCACCAGGTTGTCCAGGACATAGCCGGTCCGAATACCCCAGCGGCCGTGCTCTCCGGTCCAACCTTTGCCACCGAAGTTGCCAAGGGTCTGCCAACCGCCGTAACGATTGCATCGACACATCCGGTGTTCGCCTGCGATCTGGCAACACGCCTGCACAATCGACGGTTTCGTGTTTATACGAGCCGGGATATCGTCGGTGTACAGGTCGGTGGTGCCGTCAAGAATGTTTTGGCCATCGCGGCCGGTATTGCCGATGGATTGGGCTTTGGCGCCAACACGCGGGCCGCGTTGGTTACTAGAGGTCTTGCCGAGCTCATGCGCCTTGGGGTCGCGCTCGGGGGAAAACACGACACCTTCATGGGCCTCGCGGGACTTGGCGATCTCGTGCTGACCTGCACCGACAATCAATCCCGTAACCGCCGTTTAGGTTTGGCGCTTGCCGAAGGAAAATCACTAGAAGAAGCCCGGCAGAGTGTGGGCGAGGTGCTAGAAGGCGTCGATTCCACACGGGCGGTGGTGAATCTGGCACGTCGCCATCATATCGAAATGCCGATTGCCGAGCAGGTGCACAGGGTGCTTTCCGAGCATATTTCCCCCCTTGAAGCCGTAAAGGTCTTATTGGCGCGATCAGCAAAACCAGAGTGATTGAACCGCAGCAATTACCGTTGATCTGGGGCGTGATTATCGTTGCGGCCACTTTACGCGCTTTTACGGGATTCGGGTTTGCGCTGGCATCGGTGCCTGCTTTTGCCTTGTTCTTGACGCCGGCCCAGTCGGTCGTTCTCAGTGTCAGCCTGACTTTGGGGCTTAGTATTCAAACCTGGCCCCAATACCGCACCAAGGTGTTGTTGAAACCCCTGCTACCCATGTTTGCGTTTGCCGCCGTGGGAACGGCGCTGGGCGCATTATTGCTGGTCAGGCTAAGTGCGGAGATTTTTCAGTTGGCGATCGGGGTGGCGACCATCCTGGCTTGCCTAGTACTGAGCCGCTACCATCCACGGCACCGAACGGTGCATCCGGCGCTGACGTGGGGGACGGGTCTCGCTGGTGGCGTGTTGAACGGCGCCCTTGCCATACCCGGTCCTCCAATCATCGTGTATGCCATGGCAACCGAACCGAATCCGGAAAAAAGCCGTGCCTTCATGCTGATGTTTTTCGCTTTTTCATCGGCAACCGCACTGGCGGGCTATGGGATTGCCGGTCTGGTGGATTTGCAATCACTGTATCTGTTTTTGCTTTCCTATCCTGCTATATACCTGGGGGATAAGATCGGTTACCGACTATTTCTCCACTATAGCGGGAAGCTGTACCGTGGGGTGGCATTGGCGACGTTATTTCTGATTGGAATAGCCGTGATTGTGAAAGGCAGTCATTTGTAGATTGATAAAGATGGCGTCCACGAAAAAGGCACCGATTCTCTTTTCGTATACTTCGTGAAAAATCCGTGGAGGCGACACGAGACTAATCCTACCCTATTCCACTGGGGTATCGTCTTTTTCCCCATTTTTCGCCAACTTGTCTCTGCTTGCCGCTTCCAGCAGAGGTTTGACGGTGTAATCATCAAGCCGAAAATATTCCTCCCGCTGGGAGGCCTTCAGAACAAAATCAGTACCCGATTCAGCTTTGCCCAGTACGTACTCCACGATCTCGGCATTTTTCCGGCGATAGCTCAGACTCAATCGTGGCGCATTGAGCCCATATTCCGCTTGAGGCTCTATCCCCATTACCCGGGCGATACGCAAACCCGACAGTAATCCGGCCAATTTCGCGGCGCCTTCCTCGTCCAGGCGTTCTCCCGCCCCCAGTCCTTCCGCTATCCACACAGGCTGTTTGGGTGGTGTTGATTTTTCTTCCTTCTCGGCGCCTTCGGCCTTCTCTTTCTTTTCTTTCGCTGGTTCGGCAGGAGCCTGACGAATTATCAAATCGGCTACTCGGATCTCCTCGATATCTTCCTGGGGGAAACGAAGGATTTCCTTGTCTTCCCAGTTTTCCGCCTTTGTTGGCACCTGGTAGGCCGAAAAATTCACGGAATAGACCGCCTCGTTCTCGTCCGTCCGGGCGTGGATCCGGCGTATCCCCGGCGAGGAACCCAAGTAGATCTTTTTCAACACCTCATTGCCCTGGGCCAGAGTGATACGCCGCTCGAAGGATTTGTCGGTTACCTTGAATCGTGTCAGGGCCGTCGAGGTGGTAGCGATCGGAAAACCGTGTTGGAGAGACTTCAGTTGCTCGATAAGTTGCGCCACCTTGCCATTTTCAACCGGAAATCCGAAATGATCAGGGAGAGTCCAGCGATCGGATGCTTTCCGAAGAACAACCTTTTCGTTATCCGCTCCCTCAATAATCAAGCGATCCACCGATTGATCGGTAAGCTCAATCAACGGCGTATCGGGACGAACCGCCGCCAGGTCAGGAACCGAGAACATCAGGGTACCCGCCAACAGGAGTTGGGCCATCAAAACGACAGAAAGAAATCCAGTGGCTTTGTTCATATTCATGGCGCGCCTCATACCATCTTGGAAACCAATATCATCCGGTAACGATCCTCGGCTGCTTTCCGAACCATCCGTCGCCAAAACCAGACGATCATCAGTCCCAGAAAAGCCAAACCGTAATTCACGTACTCCACCAGCATTTGCAGCGAGCGCTCCATGGGCGCCAGGGTTCTGGCAAACCGGGCTCGGCTGCGTATGGCGAGCAAAGACTGATCTTCCAATGCCCAGTCCACCGTGTTTTGGAGAAATTCAACCGGTTTAGTGTAAATGGTACCCAATCCTTCCGAGGCCAGATCCAAAACCGTATCCGAGGCAAAATTATTGGAAGCGATCAGGATGATCCGGGCAGATTCCGGAGAACGTGTAATCACACCGGTAATTATCGGGCCGGTGTTTCCCTTTTTCTCGGTTTCCCCATTTCCCGTTCCATCACCGCTATCTTCAGTTTTCTCCGCTTGTCCGGCCAGGGGGGACTCCCGATCCTTGAAGAAGGAATCGAATCGACCTTCCACCGACACGGCCAGGGTTTGAGCTCCTTCCGCCTCCGCGCGGTGAAAACCCAGCTTGGGAAATGCCTTGTAGTCGGGAGCGACTTCCATGTGTTCCGTAGACCAGCTTTCCTCGGAGGTGGTGAGAAGATGGACCACCGATCGCGCCTGATTCTTGGTTTTCTCTACCCTGATCGGGGATGCCCAATTGAGTGTCATTTGTTCCAATGAGGCGGTGACCGGATGCTCGGTATTCAGCCCATCCCCTCGCAGGTCGGGGAAATAGGGATAGGGGAGCATACGGATCTCGCGTATCGCCAGAGAACCGATGTAGCGGCGAACCGGTACCGGCAAGGCGGCATTGTTGGGATCCAGGACCAGTTTTTCCTCGATGGACAATCCCATGTGATCCAACCAATCCTTCAGGCCCGAGGTATTTTTCGTAGCGCTCAGATATTGGCTTATGCCGACATTGAAAGGCGATGTTGTCATGACCACGGTTCCCCCCCGCATGAGGAACTGATCGATTGCGAACACCTGTTTCTCGCTCATATTCTGGGGAGAGAGCACCATGAGAAAGTCGGTATCGAGCGGTACCCGACCGTCTTCCAGGTTGTCCTGTTGAACCTTGACGTCTTCGGCCAGAATCTCTTGAAGCTTACCGTAGTGGCCCCCGATAATCTCCGGATTGGCGGCTTCCGTCGGGGCCGCCAGGGTTACGGTCTTGAGAAAACCGGGCGCCATCCGTTTGAGGCTTGTCTCGACGGCGCGTTTCAGTTCCTCTTTGGAAAGATCGGTGGGCAACGGGATCCGAACCGTTTCGCCATTGCCTTCCAGGACCATGTAGAACCAAAAAGGTTTGGGATCGAACAGGCTTGCAATCTGAGGTCCGAAGCCGAATTTTTCATCCAATTCCCTGGCCAGGGCACCGCCATCGGCTTCCGGATCCTGGAACGCGATAGTCAGCTTGTCGCCGGCCATTGCCTTGATTTCTCCCAGGATGGCATCCAGATCCGCTCGGAGCGCCACAAGGGCCTCTGGCAGTACGCCATTGGGAGAGATATATCCCCGAAAGGTCACCGGATCGATCAATGTTTCGAAGGGATTACCACCGCCCTGGTAGGTCGTCAGTACCTTGCGAACCGACTGGGTGATGGCGTATTCGGGATTGTTGAGAATCACATCCAGGTCACCCTCGCCCCGAACCTTCAGCTCGATGAGATCCGCATATCCCAGGGTTTCGAACTGGTCCCCGTAGGCCACTACGATATCGAAATAGGAATTCACCACCGAGCTCTGATAGCGGCTGGCCATCCGGAAAGGCACGGGGCGGATGCCGTATTTGCTTGCCGCTTCTTCTTCCAGCAGGGAATCTTCCTGAGGATCGATGAATTCGACACGGACTCGTCCTTTGCCGATGACGGCGTATTCCTCCAACAGATCCCGGAGCTGGGGGACCAGCGGCGCGAGCAGGGGATGGGTATTCGCCGAGAAGTAGCCACGGATAAATAGCGGCTCATGAAGCCGGGTCAGGTGCTGTTCCGTAGCCTCTGAAAGGGAATGGATTTTGCCATCGGTCATGTCGATGCGAGCCAAACCCAGGGGTTGCAGCCACAAATTCCCGGCCACGAAATTGGCCACCGCCAGCATGGAAACCAGCGCCCATTGGCGATGGTGTCGGGAAAGCGGGTTGCCTGCCCAGCGGAGCCGTTCCAGAGAATACAAATTCAGGACCAGGAAAACGCCGACAATGGAAAGGTAGTAATAAAGATCCCGTGGATCCAGAACCCCCCGGGTGATGGACTCGAACCGGGAACCGCTGCCCAACAGCGTCAGAATGCCTCCTACGGAATGTCCGAACAAAGTGGTGATTTTAGGCGCGCCGATCAGCAAGAACAGTCCGGAAACAGCCACGGTCAGTATCAGCGCCACGATGGCGTTATCGGTGCGGGCACTCATGGCGAGCCCTATGGCGACATAGGCGCCCGCGAGGAAAAGCGCGGCCAAATATCCACCCAGAACCGGCCCCCAATCCAGGGGACCCAGGAGGGATATCGTCACAGGCAATGGCAGGGTCAGCATCAGCGCCACGGTAACCAGCTCCATCTGGGCCAGGAATTTACCCAAAACCAGATGAAGCGGTTTCACCGGACTGGTCAGCAGGCTTTCCAGAGTGCCCGAGCGACGCTCTTCGGACCAGGCGCGCATGGTCAGCGCGCCCACAAGAAAAATCAACAACACAGGCATCCACTGAAAGAGCGGACGGACGTCGGCCAGATTTCGGGCAAAAAAGGTCTCTACCCAGAAAAAAACGAACAGGGTGACCGCCAAAAAGGCGCCCAAAAACAAAAACGCCGCGGGAGAGGAAAAGAAAGCGGAAAACTCCTTGCGGGCGATGTAACGGATCTCAGCCATTGAGCACCTCCTTGCCTGCATCGATTGCGTTCGTTTCGGCAAAAACGGTCTCCAGATCGCGCTTTTCCGGCTGGAGGGAATAAAGCCTTGCTCCCGAGGCGGTAACGGCGGATGCCACCTGGGGCGCCGCATCCGGCGGGGCTGTCAAGATAAACGAATAGCGATCAGCATCATCATGATCGCCCCGCCTTTTGACCGCTGTAACCGCTTCGATGGTGTTGAAAAGCCCCGGATCGTCACGGTCGATGGTGACTAACAGATGCGGATCTTTTTGCAACGCATCCAGGCGTGAATCCAGCACCAATCGTCCACTGCGAAGAATCAGGACTCGCTCGCAAACCGCCTGGACTTCCTGCAGGATGTGGGTGGAGACAATGATGGTGGCGGTCTTGGCCAGCTCCCGAATCAGGCCCCGCATTTGTTGAATCTGGGTGGGATCCAGTCCGTTGGTGGGTTCGTCCAGAATGACGATCCTGGGATGGTGCAAAATGGCCTGAGCCACGCCCACCCGTTGCCGATAGCCCCGGGACAGGATTTGAATGGGGTCGGACGCTTTTTCCATCAAGGCCGTCCGCGAGATTGCTTCCCGAATGGCCTCCGGCTGTTTCTCGGCGGGAACGCCGTGCAGGGTAGCCACGAACTCCAGGTAATCGATAACGGTCATCTCGGGCCAGAGTGGACAGTTCTCCGGCAGATAACCCATCAGCGCCTGGATTTTCCGGGTTTCCTGGCCAATCTTCAGGCCGTCTATACCGATGGTCCCCGACGTGGGTTCCAGAAAACCGGTCATCATCTTCATGATGGTGGTCTTACCTGCGCCGTTATGCCCTAGAAGGCCGACCACTTCGCCCTGACCGATGCGGAAAGAGACATCGGCCACGGCAACCAGGTTGCCATATCGTCGGGTTAGATTTTGTACCTCGATCATCTCTGCTCCCTTACGCGGACAGGATCAAAAAGGTGCGAAACGCACAATTCGGGTAATTGTTCATCCCAGGGTAAAGAATGACACATGTGAAAGTTTGCTCCAAAGCATGGTCTTCCGGAAGTCTTGCTTATCAACACATCCAGATATGGGCGACGATTTCCGGTTTCAAGAGGTGATTGCGCTGTAGCAAACTCATCTTGCACTTCCTATCCCCAGCTCATAACCACGCTGTGCCTTGCTGGTATCTTCCATCACCAAGGGCAGGATTTCCTGTAGTTGCCGGGCAATCTCATACAAACGCGCCGGGTCGCCGCTACCCTTGAGCTCCAGTTCCACTTCGCAAATCGGTGAGCTGTGTTCATCGTCACGAACCTCTCCACGGTCCAGGCACACCTCTACGAACCCCCCATTGGCCTGTCCTTCATCGGCCCGCCTTTCATCGAGCAGGGGTAATATCCACTTTATGCGCTGGAAGTCGGTGGTAAAGCAAGGCGCAAGGCGCCCGAGAAGATCATCATCGAGCTTTTCCCGCAAAATATCGGGCAACAATCCGAAATCCGGTGCATGGTCTTCCCGGACTTCCACCTCCCATTCGTGACGCCGGTGCAAACCGCCAAAACCGGTATTTGCCGTCTTTATCGTTTGGAGCAAACGCCCACCTTCGCGTCGCACCCGCAAGGCCATGCCGAGAGCCGACAATTCTCTGGCCGGCGTGTCGTAGTAGGTCGCGGTAAGCTGCTCGACGGCGCCGACACCGGCATTGGCCAGCAGCGGATGAGTCGGTAACCCGACCGCATCCTCGGCGTTCAGGAAACGTAGTTTGAGCTCGGTTTCTATTGCCATGATATTACTTCCGATCAAAATCCCAAGGCAGTTGAGCTGGATGCAAAACGCATCTTGCACTCCCTAACTGCGTTAATTAATGTTATTGCAACACGAATCCGTGCAAGAAGAAACCGCGTGAAAAAACCAGCAAGATAGGTATGCTTTTTTCTGTAGCGTGCCTTACGTTACTGTTCAAGAAACTATATAATGCTGCACTGCAAAATCACATGATCCGGCTTTATCAGGTTGATATTCATGTGTCGGAAAAGCAAAGTTTCCGGGGTTTACCCCTCAGTGTGTCATTTCGTACTTGTAGCTTTCCGCCCCACGAAGCGGGACCATATAATTTTTCGAAGCAGCGTTATCCGGGTGAAACCCATTCGTCCATTGCTCATAAAGAGGTATAAAAACAATGCAAAATATAAAAGATCTTCCCGATATCACCACCAGTTGGCTCCGTTATATCCTCGCCCTCAACCGGGCCACGAACCGCGAAAAGGCGGAGATGAACGAAAGCCTGATGATTGCCCTCCAGATCGCATTGCAAGCGTCCAAGGACAATCCCATGTCTCTCATGGAGACAATGGAGGTTTTGCAACACAGTCAACAGACTGCGGCCAAGGCGGCATCCGCCACTCAGGAAAAACTCACCGGCTATATCTTCGATCAGATCCAGGAATTGAATCAGGCGTTTTTCAACACCCTTTCCAACGGTGAGGGTGAAAATCTCACCCAATTCGCGCGGCGTGAAGCGGAAATCATGGAGGGCGTTGCCAATTTCCATGAGCAGATCGAAAACATCAAGGATGAGTTCGGTTTTCAGTTCAACACTTCAGGTTACAAGTTGGTCCACGAAACCGACGCGTTCATGCTGTACCAGGTGTTGCCGATAAAACAAGGGGTAAAGGTCAACGACAAACTCAAGCCCATGATCCTGGTTCCGCCCTACATGCTCGGCGTACACATCCTGGGTTTCCTGCCGGGCGAGAACAAAAGCTATGCCCATTCCTTTGCCAATGAGGGAATCCCCACCTACGTCCGCGTCGTCAAGGACATCATGGAAACGGAAGCCGTCCAGACCATGACACCGGATGGTGACTGCACCCAGACCAAGGAGCTTTGCGCCAAGCTCGTGGAAAAACACGGCAAAAAGGTCACGCTCAATGGTACCTGCCAAGGCGGTTACATCTGCCTGATGAACATCCTGTCCGGGACGCTCACCGAAGTCTGCGATACTCTTATCACCAATGTGGCTCCCATCGACGGCACGTACAATCAGGACATTAGCGGCATGCCGCCGATGCATCATGACTTTATCACCACAACCCTTCCCAACGGCAATAAGGTTGCCAATGGCTACCTCCTGAGCCTGGGTATGCGTTTCGTGGCTATCGATCGGGAAAGCCCGCTGATCAAGGTTCTGGATCAGATCTCCTTGCATAAGGCAACCGAATCCAATCCCGGCAAGACCACGGCGGCTCTCTTCCGCTGGTTGCTGAAGGAACGTGTGCATCTGCCCCTTGGGATTGCCAATATGAGTTCGGTTACGTTCCGGGAAGCCATCTCTCCCGAAGGTAATCTGCCGGTCAAGCTTTACGACAAGGCATTGAATGTCAACGATCTTGGGAAGTTTGGTGTGAAGTGGTACCAAAACTATGCCGTAAGGGATGATCTGGTAACCAAAGTCTGTGCAACGGCGGCCAACCAGTACATTAAGGATGACGTGGTGGAATGCGTACCGTTCCCAGGTGGCCACGTAGCGATTCTCACGAGCCCCTACAACAAGAGATCTCCCGTCAATGGGGAATTCACGGGCAAGGATGGCACCAAGTACCGCGGACCGGTCAAATTCCAGTTGGATATCTCCAAGTAATCTCCCGCCGGAAGCGCCGTTGTCTATAGCGGCATTCGACCCGGTTCCCATGCGAGCGCATGGGAACCGGATGTCGTGGAAATTGAAAATTACGAATTAAGAATTACGAGCGGCACGCGCCCACGGAAAGATGGGCGAATCACGTGAAAGCGCTAAAGATTTCGTAAGTGTATGTCTACCCTTATAAAAGTAGGCATCATGCGCCCGATTTGCCGGGTTCCCAGCCCGACACAGCCGGAACAAAATGCGCCAGAAAGATTTTTTGGCCGTTTTGCTCAAGATTCTGGCGCTAAAAGACTAAGAGCCTGCTTGGTTAAAGTGATATCGGCTGCAAAAGCAGTAGAATCGGCCCTGTTTCGCGCAAATTCTCGGCCAATCGTTCACTATTGACCTCCAATTTGCGAAAAAATGGCCTCGATTCCCCGCTTTTTCGCTACGATACCCTT
>JABDQX010000352.1 GCA_013042035.1 Gammaproteobacteria bacterium | reverse complement strand
CAGGGTATTCGACATGTTGACTTTCAAATCCAGGCGATGCCCGCGGCGAGGCCGCATTCTGTCATCATGGTTGCCATGGGAAAATCCAAGCCCCGCCACGATCATCGTGGATACATCATCGGTAGTTCCAGTCATGAAACTTTCCCGCAAGGCATCCAGGGAGAGTGTCCCCAGCCAGTCATTGGTGTAGCGACGGGTATGGCGGACGCCAAAGCGGAAGGCGTTGCTTTCGACGGCATCGGTATTCTCGATTTGGTAACCGGCCTGCAGGCTCAACCAGTCGGTGCGGGGATCGGCAAGGGGAATCCGGTATTCGGTATTAATGGTAGATTCCACCAGGGATAACGCGATATCGGACGACCACCGATGGCCTCGAGTATTGACACGTCTGTTGAGTACACTGAAACCGCCGGAGGGACCACCATCGGTGGTCGCGCCAAGACCGACCGAAAAGCGATAGCGTTTGCGAGGCGTCAGGTTCACATCCACGGGTATTCGCCGGCCGCCGGCATCCTGGAGACGTGGGCGCACCTCTACCGTGGAAAAATAACCACTATCGACCAGTTCATGGTGTATCGCCGCAAGTTTTTGCGTATCGAAGGGGTCATTTTCACGCCAGTCGATGATCTGTTCGATAAAGTCATTATCGAGAGATCGATGATGAATGTGGAGTTTACCGAACCGATAGCGGGAACCGGAATCGTAGGCGAGATGGACCATCGCCCGGAGGTTTTCCGTGTCTACCCGAAGTTCATGGGCCGTAAAGCGCCCGTCGAAATATCCCAGGCGGGCCGCCAATGCCAAAATGGCGTCCTTGGTTCGGCGATAATGTTCGTGGTTAAGAACCTCTCCCTTTTGTATCGGTAGCGCGTCCCGCAACGCCCGAAAGGCCGAATCGTCATCTGCCTCGCCCTGTATCGCCAACCGGATGCTGTCAATGTGCACGGGACTGCCCGGATCGATAACAAACCGCGCGGACCAGCAATCATTTTTACACTTTTCCCGGACCACTTTGCCTGCGGCGGTTGGGGTCACCTTATCTTCGAATACCTTGGGTGCCCGACAAGACAAGGTCAGATGTTTTTCCACCATGGGCCGATAATATCCCAGGGCGCGAAGTGCGCGGGCAATATCGGTCCCGGCCTGCCCATAGCGCTGATGAACCCGCCACGGTGGTGCGTCGCATGGCTCTTTCTTCAGGCGCAGATAGACTTGAACATTCTCCAGGAGTGCCCCTTCTATGCCATGGATTCTCAGCTCCGGGACGGATTCTTTTGGCGTTAGCAGACCAGCGGATGCATCATCGGCCGTGCCTTTATCGGGTTCGGATACCGCCCGCGCGGGTAGAGGCGCCGAACCCAATAGAAACAGTGCAAATGCTATTATCATCAATGGCGATAGCGGCCCTAGCGGAAAGCTCATCGATAAAATCCGGAAAATTCCTCTGCTTATGGTATCTTTGCTGTCCATGGTCCGAAGTCTACCACAACCGGAAATGAGAACGCGGACGAGGGCACAAAAACAGCAAAAAAACAACAATATGCGTTTATGTATATCTATGTGTAGGTAAAACCCATAGCAACTCGCTTTGCCCACGGCGAGAACTACGGTATCATCGCGCTGCCATTGTCGGCAGAAAAATGCTGCCTGATCGAATTTACATTCCGGGTGCAACTTTATCCGAAGCCATTTCTTTGACCGGTTATACACAAAGTTGCGCGCGGGAGGAACCACTATAATTTTGCCGGGGATTTCGCTGAGCAAGATTATTTTGATGGGGGCGCTGTATTTACCAGTTACCGGCCCCACAACCACGACAAGGGGGAAGAATAATGGCCAAAAAACCAATAAAATCAAAAGAATTACCCAAAGATCTCCTCACAAATCTCCCCACGCTCTTGATGGATCAGGCCCCCCTTCGGGAGGATTTCCGCCGACATTTCAACTATACGCTCGGTTGCGATATCCATTCCAAGAATGCCTATCACATCTATGAAGCCTTGGCCCTGACACTGCGCGATCGCCTGATGGAGCGCTGGCGCAACACCCATTACTCGTATCGGGAACACAAGTGTAAACGCGCCTATTATTTATCGTTGGAATTTCTCATGGGGAGAGCGCTCGGCAATGCCATGCTCAACCTCGGTGTCGAGGATGAGACGGACAAGGCGCTGCAAGATTTGGGTCTGAATATCGCCGATGTGATGGAGGAAGAACACGATGCCGGCCTCGGCAATGGGGGTCTTGGCAGACTTGCGGCCTGCTTCCTGGATAGCTGCGCCACACTGCAATTGCCGATCATGGGGTACGGTATTCGCTACGAATATGGCATCTTCCGCCAACGTATCGAGAACGGCGAACAGGTGGAAGAGCTCGACCACTGGTTGAGCCATGGCAACCCCTGGGAATTGGAGCGTCCGGAATTCACGCAACAGATCAAGTTTGGCGGACGTGTCGAGCGGCAAGGCCAGTGGCCGGATGGACAACCCAAAATGTGCTGGGTGGAAACGCAGGACGTGCTGGCCGTGGCCTACGATACGCCGGTTCCAGGTTATAAGAACGATACCGTCAATACGCTCAGATTATGGAAGGCCCAGGCCACCGATGTATTTGATCTCGACCAGTTCAACGAGGGTGATTACGCCGGATCCGTACACCAAAAGAACACCGCTGAAAATATCAGCATGGTCCTGTATCCCAACGATCTCACCGAGATGGGTAAGGAGCTGCGTCTACGGCAGCAGTACTTCCTGGCATCGGCGAGCATCCAGGACGTTATGCGCCGTTGGTCCGTTACCCACGGAGAAGATTTCGAGGAATTCGCCGATAAGAGCGTCTTCCAGCTCAACGATACGCATCCTAGCATCGCTGTTGCCGAATTGATGCGCCTGCTGATGGATGACCATGGCCTTGTCTGGGAAAAGGCATGGGATATCACCACGCGTTGCATGGCCTACACGAATCACACCCTGTTACCGGAGGCCCTGGAAAGATGGCCGGTGTGGCTATTCGAACGCCTTCTGCCGCGCCTTTTGGAGATCATCTACGAAATCAACGCCAGATTCCTAACCGAAGTGGGGCGCCGGTGGCCCGGCGATGGCGAGCGCATCGCCCGTATGTCAATCATCGAGGAAGGAGATGAAAAACAGGTGCGCATGGCCTATCTGGCCATTGCCGGCAGCTTCTCCGTCAATGGCGTTGCCGCCTTGCATTCCAAGCTATTGCAAGAAGGCTT